>JAQBPS010000224.1 GCA_028287415.1 Bacillota bacterium
TCTCGGCGCCTGTCGATTTCCTGGGCCTCAACTACTACTATCGGAGCATTATCGCAGATGACGCGGATGGGGGACTGCTGCGGTCACGCACTGTGGAGGTGGCATCGCCTGTCACCGATATGGGCTGGGAGATCTATCCGCAGGGGCTGGAGGCGCTGCTCTCCCGGGTGAATCAGGTCTACGGCGGGATCCCCATCTACATCACGGAGAACGGGATGGCCTATCCCGATGAGGTTGGCGCTGATGGTCGTGTCGCGGACCAGGACCGCATCGACTACCTGCAAGCGCATTTTCTCGCGGTGCACCGGGCGATGCAGGCCGGGGTCAATGTGAAGGGCTATTTCGTCTGGTCGAGCATGGACAACTTTGAGTGGGCGTTTGGGTATAGCAAGCGGTTTGGGCTCGTCTATGTCGATTACGAAACGCAGGCCCGCATACCGAAGGCGAGCGCTTTCTGGTACCGGGATGTGGCATCGTCGGGCGAGCTGTCCGAGCGCTGAATTGCAAACTGACATCGCCGGTTTAGACTGCATGTCGGGGGACCCATCGATAAGGCGGCCTCGCCAGGTGGCGTGGCCGCCTTCCGATCCGCGACCCCGGACAACACCGCGTCAGGGGCGAATCGCCGGGATGATGACGACGACGTCCTTCTCCGTGAAGTCCTCGCCGACAATTGCCTTCCCCCAGAAGAAGTAGCTCGGTTTTGCCGGTTGCCCCTCCGCCCAGGCAGCCTGGCCGACGTTGTATGCAAGCTCTACCCGGTCGATGGTGGTGCGATGCGCCGCGAAGTGGGCATTGGGGAAGTCTCCTCCCTCATGGATCACTTTCACGGTTCCCACGCCCGCCTGAACCTGACGCCACGCCTCTTCAGGGCTGATTAAAGGCACCGGGTCTCCCGCAGCCTTGGCAACCGACTCGAGAATTGTCACGGAGCGGATGCGCCCATCCAGGCCAAACCGAGTCCATACGGCCGGCTGTCGCTGCGGATCGCCCGACGTGTGGATCGCAGGCAGTCCGTTCCAGCTCACCGGCACTGAGGCAAAGATCTCTGTGGGAGACCACATCAGTTCCGGTTCGCCGATCAGTTTCGGATCCAGCCCAGCGCTTGCTGATCTGCACCGACGGGAGCTGCGCCGGGGCCTGCGGGAGAGCGGCCTTCAGTTCGTAGCCTCCCTGGCCGGGCGTTGGCTTCACCGCCGTTACATACGCAATCGCCTTGTGGCCCTGCCCCTTCGTGTCCTTGATCTCCCCTTCAAAGAGCACCACGGGGATATAGTACCAGCGGTTCTCCAGGGAGCGGACCAGCACGCGATCGAGCGAGACCGAGTGAATGGTCATGTGTGACTGCAACTCGGCATTCACACGACCAACTGTGCCAACAACTGCGCCGGTGCCTGCCTGGAGGTCAGCCCAGGCCTCCCGGGCCGTCCGGAGGGGCACATCCCCTGCGGGACTGCTGCTCTTCGGCCACATGCCACTGGCTTGAAAGATTTTCCCCGACCGAATCCACACGTGAATACCAGGTAAGTCGTCAGCTGCCGCGAGGGGTGAGCCCTTTGCGGAAGTGAAATCCACATCGATGTCAGCCCCTGTCCCGGAAACCGACGTCGATACCGGATCGGGTGGATAGAGGCGATCGTCCGGCAACGCCGTTGGGCTGGGCCTTCGGCGTTGACTGACCAGCAGGCTGTTGGCAATCCGGTAAAGCCATGTGACGAACGGCGCCCCGTTCCACTGGTATCGCGGCAGATACTCAAGTGCTCGGAGGAATGTCTGGGCGGTCAGTTCCTCCGCATCCTCGGCTGCACCGGAACGATACCGAAGGTACTGGTAGATGCGCTGTGCGTGGCGTTGGTACAGGACGCCAAATGCCGCAGGGTCCCGTTTGGCCGCAGCAATTAGTGCCCCCTCATCCGGCGAGTCATTGCGGGTCGCAGGCTCCATTCGGTCACCCCCTTTGGTGGGTTCACGAGTATGAACGCACGCAACTGCTGCTTGTCACACCTCTTTTCAATCTTCGCTCAGCATTTTCCCCTGAGTCATGACGCCTGGATATGGAAAAGCGGCTGCCCAGCATGTGTTGCTCAAGCAGCCGCTTGTTCGCCCGTTTCTGCAATTGGGGCCAATGAATTGGCCGTTCTGGTCGAGAGAGGAACCCTTGTGTCTCCGGCCGGAGGCCCGCTAGCTGTTTACGCTTCTTCTACGCCAGCCTCCACAGCTGCACAGACCATGAGAATCTCCTGGGTCCGGTCGCCCTTGTCAGAGAGAAACACGCCGCTGTCAGCTACCAGACCGCCGTGAACGACGCGAACCTCCACGCTTCCGTACGGGAACACGGCCTTCACTTTCTCGACGTCAAGGGGGCCGGCGCTCGGCAGCTCAGGTACGCCCAGGGTGACCCGAACCCGCATGGAGCTCTTGTCGCCGTTCGGGCACAGCATGCGCCACCCCGGCAAGGAGTTGCGTTCAATCGCATTGCGGCAGGCGCGGACGGCAGCCACCGTGAGGTCCTGCCCATGCAGGTCCACGCCCATGCCCAATTCCACAAAGACTACCTTCATTTGTTGCTATCTCCTTTGCTGCTGACCTAGCTGTAGGATACCGCTTCCAGCCGGGCTACGGCAACATCTTCGCCGGGCGAGGTACATTTGCAAACGTCCCATTTGTCGAAAACCGCCTGCGACCCGTTGGGTGCGGCGCTTCACAACCTGGCAGGAACCGTCAATGTGAAGAACTCCTTTATTGCGACCACCACGGATGGCAACGGCAATGCCCGCTCCAATTGTGCTGGGGCCATCACAAATCTGGGCGGCAACATGTCAACAGACAGTACCTGCCCGGGCCTCACGCAGGTCACACGAGCTCACTTCAACCTGGGGCCATTGCAGATTAACCTGCCCGGCACCATTTTGGGCCAATTTGACCGTGTGGGGGTGCAGAAGCTCCGCGATGAGAGCGGCGGGACGACGCTGA
>JAQBPS010000239.1 GCA_028287415.1 Bacillota bacterium
AGTAGGCAGGCTGGGAGTCAGGGAAGGCTGGTCAGGGATACCGCCGAGTGCATCATGAGACGGAGCCTACGGGCAGTTAGCCGCTCCGCCAGCTCGCCAGCGCCGCCCTCTCGGCGTTGCCTGTGGCAAAGCCTGCCGGGCCTCGTGCGACTCCGCCGCCCTCGTGGCGGTGCGTCCCTTAATGGTGGTCCCTGAAACCGCGGTTCCCGGCGGTGGCGAACTTAAAGATGAGCTTACTGCCCGTGGCGCAGTATCATGGGCAACGAGGGGGTGTCCCTGAGCCAGCCGCCTCTGACCAGCCCCCCTTACTTGTCCCCACCCGCGTAACTGTGAAGACCCACAATCAACAGGTTCACACCCACAAGCGTAAACAGCACAACCCCGAATCCTAACACAGCCACCCACGCCGCCTTACGCCCCTCCCACCCCCGCGACATTCGCAAGTGCAGATAGGCCGTATACACCAGCCATGAAATGAAAGCCCAGGTCTCCTTCGGATCCCAGAACCAGTAGCGGCCCCAGGCCGACTTCGCCCACAGCATCGCAAAGATCAGTGCGCCCAGCGTGAAGACCGGGTACCCGATCGCCACAGCCCGGTAGCTGATCTCGTCCAGGATCTCCGGGTCGCCCGACACCCGCCGCGCCAGCGCATCGCCGATCGGCCCGTGCGTGACAAACCGCCGCACCAGCCCATACAGCACCCCGCCCAGTACCAACGAGTAGATGAGCGTGTTGAACTGCCGGCCGCTCCAGCCGACCGGTGCCATCACGATCGGCATCGGGATGAAGCCCAGCAGGTTCCCCTTGCTGCCTGCAATCGCACCGGCCGGGCCGATCAGCGGGGGCAGGCGGTAGGTGACTGTGTCGAAGATCCACTGGTACCCGGAGTATCGCATCGTCAGCGCAAACAGCGTGAAGCCAACGATCACGAGCACAACGTAGAACAGCGTCTCCAGACCCCGATGGCCCCAGACCCGCTCCCAGTCCGAACGGGCCTCCGCGTGGCTGGGGAGACTCCCGCCCTCGAGCACAGGCACATCCGGCGACGCCGTCGCCGCCACATGCGCCCGCAGCGCTTCCGCCGCCGCCAACTCCAGCCCCCGCACCCGCAGCAGGTAAAGCAGCGCAGCGCCAAATGCCACCGCGAAGAAGCCCTCGCCCAGTGCCGCCATGCTGACATGAATCGGCAGCCAGTAGCTCTTCAGGGCGGGCACCAGCGGCGCCACCGCCGGCGGGAAGACGTAGGAATAGGCCATCGTCAGTACGCCCACCGGGGCGACCACTGAACCCAGCAGGGGCAATTCATACATCCGACAGATGATCTGGAAGGCGACCATGCTGGTGAACGTCATGAAGCCGATAAACTCATACATATTCGAGGTGGGCCAATGGCCCGACCCCTGCCACCGGGTGATGATCGCTCCGGCATGGCACAGTACGCCCAGCAGGTGCGCCTGAACGCCCCACCGGCCGTTCCTGGCGAACCTGGCGCCCCGGGACATCCGGTTGCCAATGAAACCGGAGATAAACAGAAGCGTTGCGGCCAGGTAGGCGGTGAAAGCGCCGCCCAGTAACCACTGGGCCGTTAGTACGAGCGACGGATTAGGCTCGATCACGAAATGGTTCCCTCCCCGTTGGGCGCCCCGAGCAGGCGCTTGAACTCCTGCTTCAGGCCGAACTTGTTCTTAGCGGCACGTGCGCCCAGCAGGAGCTTACCGTCCTCAGCGCGCACCCACACCTGCCAGTGGAAAATGAAGAAGGTGATCATCATGCCCAGCATGACGATGCTGAGCCCGAGGAACATGTACGGCGTGGTCCGGTCACGGTGCAGCTTCATGGCCGAATACCAGCGGGTGTCAACCTTCTCCACCTGGAGGAAGAGCGGACCCTCATAGACAGGCTGCGCGTTGCTCAATACCGGCAGGCCGGCCCGACCGACCTTGGCCCCTGTTTTGGGGTCGACGAACTCCACCATGAAAACGGGGTTCTTGACATCGAAGCTGGCGTTCGTCGGCTGCTGCGACTGTGGGTCGATCACCATGTCGTGATAGTACGCCGTGACGACCATCTTGACCAGATTATTGATGGGATACTCCTGCTCCGGCTGGCGCAGGTCGATCGCCAGGTTCGCCAGAACAGGCTTCGACGGGACATCGCCAATTACCTAGACGTGGGCGGTACCGGGTTCCTCCCGCCACGACGACTGGTAGATATCCCAGCCGCCATAAGTGAGCGGGTGGTTCACTTCGATCGTCTTGCGGAGCACCTCATTACCGTTCTGAACGACCGACGCATCCGTCGCGAAGCGGGCGGGCGCCCCGTTCGGGTAGAGTTCCATGGTGAACTTATGGTTGGTCAGCGCAAAGTTTGTTTCCGGCACCTTCACCGTCTGGCCGTCCTGGATCCACACGTCCTTGGAGTCATCCCAGCCCGGCACCGCCTTCAGGAAGGCGGCGGTGCAGACGATCAGCAGGCCGATGTGAATAATGTAAGGTCCATACCGGCTGAGGCGTCCCCGATCGCCATAGAGGCACTCGCGATCCCTGTGCATTTTGAAGCCCCGCTTCTTCAGCTTGGCTTCCATCTCATCCAGGCTGATATCCGCCTCGCCGACGACCTCCTGCCGCTGGAGAAAGTGCGGCAGCTTCCAGATCTGCGGCCGTGTCAGCATGCGGTGCAGCGGCACCAATCGGTGCAGGGAGCCGATGACCAGGTTGATGAACAGCAAGAGGATCAAGGTCACATACCAGATGGAGCTATACGTGTGGGTGAGGCCGAGTTTCATGAACACGTTGCCCCATAAGGGGCCATAACGGTCGGGGTAATACATGGCGGGTGGCCGCCAGTCCTGATACAGGCTCTCCTGCTCCACCAGTGTGCCTGCCGCTGAGGCCACCGCAATCGTCACAATCAGGACAACAGCCACCTTGGTCGAACTGAAAAAGTCCCAGCTGCGGTCGACGAACTCGATCCACCCTCCGCCTGAAGCGGCGACAGGGCGGGGGCGTTCCAGGCTCCCCAGAGCCCGTCCGCAGACTGGACAAAAGTTGCTGCCCTCCGGCACGGCGTTGCCGCACCCCGGGCATGATTGACCGGCCAACCCTCATCCACCTCCGCCTGACTTAGAATCCCTGGAACCCGGTCACCCGGATCAGCCAGGCGCTCATCAACTTGGTTGAGCCCGTGGCCAGCAGCGCACCCGTGAGTACCATAAAGCCGCCGCCGATCCGTTCGATCGCCAGCGAATAGCGGGTGAGCCAGCGTGCGGAGCCGAGGGCATAGGCGAGCACAATAAACGGGGCCGCAAAGCCAATCGAATAGGCGAAGAGCAGCGGGGCGCCCTGCCCGGGGCTGGACGCAGCCATGCCGAGTACGGCACCCAGGATCGGGCCGATGCACGGCGTCCAGCCTGCCGCATACGCCAGGCCCACCAGCACCGACCCGGCATAGCCCTGCGGCTTTCTGGCGAACTGGATCCGGCGTTCCCGCATCAGGAAGGGCAGCTTGATGATGCCCACGAGCGACAGGCCCATCAAAATCACGAACAGGCCGCCGACGATCGGCAGCCAGGAACGCCCTTGTATGAAGAAGGAGCCGAGGGCGCTGGCCACCAGCCCGAGCGCCACGTAGATCGTGGAGAACCCGATGAAAAAGGCCACACTGTGCTGGAGAACCCGCCGCCTTGAGACGGCCGTGCCGGCCTGGAGCTCATCGACGGAGACGCCGGTGATGTAGCTGAGAAAGGCAGGAAAAATCGGCAGGCAGCATGGTGTCAGAAATGAGAGCACGCCGGCGCCGAAAGCAACAAATAGGTTGGGGTTCTGCAAGCCGATCGTCTCCTGTCCAGGCAGAAGTAGGCCGGGGTCTAAGGGGTGCCGAGCAGCCGCAGCGCTTCCGTTTCGATCTGACCCTTGGACATCTGATACTGGTAGATCGCACGGATCGTGCCGTTGCCATCAATAAAGAAGGTTGCGGGGAGGGGCAGGATTTTGTAGTCGGTCTGGGCCTTCTCATCCTTGTCGATCAGGATGGGGAACTGCGCCCCGACCTGCTGGGCGAAGTCGGCCACGGTCACCTGGGATTCGCCCACGTTTACGCCATACAGCTTCAGGCCCTTATCTTTATGCAGGTCATAGACTGCCTGGAACTCGGGCATTTCCTTTCGGCACGGGGTGCACCAGGAGGCCCAGAAATTCAAGATCACCGGCTTGCCCTTCAGGTCGGCCAGCTTTACGTGGCTGCCGTCGAGCGCCGTCAGGTCGAAGTTGGGCGCAGGCTGACCCGCGATCAGCGA
>JAQBPS010000240.1 GCA_028287415.1 Bacillota bacterium
CTCGGCGTGATGTGGTTCACCCTGGTCCAGCACGAGCCCGACATACTGCCCGCCGCCTACAGCACCATCGGCAGGGCGATGGCGCCCGGTCGCTACACCAGCGCACAGCAGGTGCGGGAGGCCATCCTTCAGGCGCTCGAAGGCCTGAGTGAAAAGGGCATCTCCGGGGTCGGCATCTGCACGGATATTGGCCTGGTGCGCAATGCAAACGAGGATCACCATGCGGTCGCACAGTTCGAAGCGGGTGGCCTGTTCATCCTGTCCGACGGCATGGGTGGTGAGGCCGGCGGTGTCATCGCCAGCAGGCTGACCGTCGAGATCGTGAGAGACACCCTGCTGTCCGCGCTGAGTCGGCTGCCGGCGAAGCATTCCGCAGAGCTACTCTGGCCGATGCTGCAGGAAGCGATCAACCAGGCCAGTCGCGCCGTGTTCGAGCGGGCAGGGATGGAGCCCGCGCTGCGGCGCATGGGGGCGACCGTCGTCATCGCCGTGCAACTGGGTAGCCACCTGTACGTCGCCAATGTGGGTGACAGCCGGGCTTACATCGTTCGTGACAGCCAGGTCGAACAGCTTAGCCAGGACCATACTGTGGTGGCGCAACTGATGGCCCGGGGCGACGTCCGCAAAGAAGAGGCACAAGATCACCCCGCCCGGGGCCAACTCATCCGCAACATCGGCGGTCGGCCCACGGCCGACGCGCATTTCGTGGTTCGCAAGCTGCACCAAGGCGACACGGTCGTGCTCTGCTCCGACGGGCTGACTGACATGGTGAGCGACCACGAGATCGCTCAAACGATCTCAACAGCACCGACCCCGCAGGCCGCCTCCGACCGCCTCGTCAACCTCGCCAACAGCCGGGGCGGGCCGGACAACATCTCCCTCATCATCAGCCAGTACAGCGGTGGCACGTGATGCCTTGCAGACAGTGCGGCCATGAACTTGCAGAAGGCGACGCTGAGTGCCCCTGCTGCGGCCTCATGCTGGTGGTACCCCAGCCCCGCCCCGCAGAACAAACCCAAGTCATCTGCTCATGCAAGGCGGTCGCCGCCCCCGGCGACACCTACTGCACCCGCTGCCTCAAGCTGCTGCCCGTCTCCGACGGCGCATCCTACGACGCCGGCTACGTGATCCGCCGGATCGTAGGCGAAGGCGGCATGGGCCGAGTCTATGAGGCAACCGCGACCGGCCATCCCGCCGCGATCAAGGAGCTCCTCGACCACTCGAACTGGAGCGACGCCAAGCGGGAGAAGTACCTGAGCACCGTCAAGCAAGAGATTGCGATCCTCGGCAGCCTCAGCCATCTGCGGACGGTGCCCCGTTTGATCGAGTCGCTAAAACAGTGGCACGGCCGCCACTACTTCGTCATGGAGTTCATCAGCGGTGAGTCGCTCTACCACCTGCTGAAGCGCCAGAACCAGCCGTTCCCGGTCGCAGCCGTCATCCGGTGGGGCATTCAGCTTTGCGATGTGCTGCACGTGCTCCATCGGCAGGAGCCGGCGCCGATCGTCCACCGCGACCTCAAGCCCGACAACATCTTGCTGCGTCAGGACAGCGGCTCCGCTGAGGACGTGGTGCTGCTCGACTTCGGGGTCGCCCGCTTCATCGAGCGTGAGCGCCGGGTCTCGATTGGCGGTACCAGCGGCTATATGCCGAAGGAGCAACTGCTCAGCAACCGTCCCGAGCCCCGCTCCGACCTGTACGCCCTGGCGGCCACCATGCACCATCTGCTCACAGACCACGACCCATCGGCCGAGCTGCAGCCATTTCAGCCGGCCCATCAGTTGAACCCCCGGGTCCCTGAGTGGCTGAGCGAACTGCTGAGCATCAACCTGAGCGAAGATATCTCAAGCCGGTACGAGTCGGCGGCGAAGTTCCGGGATGACCTCCGCAACCAGACGGTGACGCGGGGGCTCATCTGTCCACAGTGCGGCCGGGAGAACGATCGCTCATTGATCTACTGTGCACGCTGCGCCGGCACGCTGCTGGAGAGTTCCCGGCAGTGCGGCGGCTGCCGCCACTTCGCACCGGTGAACGCGCTCTATTGCCCGACCTGCGGCCAGGAGATGTAGGAGGGGGGCGAAGCGATGCCGGGCCTTTGCGCACACTGCCGGCGCACAATACCGGAGGTCGTCAGTTACTGCCCCTATTGCGGGGCCGCTTGCCAGCGCAAGGCGCCCGTGCCCCTCTCGCCGCTCGTCATCTCACTGGCGGGCGTGCTGCTGCTCCTGATTGGCATGGTGACGTGGCAGTTGATGACTGGCCTGCGGTAGCACTGCGAGGGGAGGATGACCCCATGCTCACAATTGCGTCGTTGTTGCTCCGGGACCAGATTGCAGAGGGCTCTGAGCCCTCTGCAAATTTCTTGCTGCTCAAGCTGTTGCCGGCGGCTCCTATTGATGTCGCCAGCATGCCCCTCAATCTGGCGATCGTGATCGACAACAGCACGTCGATGCACATCTGGCGGCAGCCGATCCGCGAGGCGATCGCGGCAGCCTGCCAGGCTGTCGATTTGCTCGGTCCGAATGACAGCATCTCGGTTGTCGCATTCCAGGATGAGGCCAGGGTCTTCCAGCCCCAGGCGCTCGTGCGTGACAAGGAGGCGATCAAGCGGGCGATCCGCTCGATCCAGGACTGGGACAGCGGGGGCACACGCATCGCAGCTGGCGTTCAGGCGGCGCTGGGGCAGATCCTGGCCACCGTCGCGCAGGGCGGGGCCAGCTCCTCACTGGGCAGGACCACCGCCGCGGAGGGCGGGGCCAGTCGTCTTTTGCTGTTGACCGATGGCCATGCTGAGGACGGGCCGGATTGCCTGGCGCTTGCCCGTGAAGCAGCCAGTCGGGGTGTGGTCTTCACGACGATCGGCCTGGGTGAGCAGTGGAACCAGCACTTACTGGCGGAGATGGCCGGACTGGCTCGGGGCCGCTGGCAGTATGTACGGCAGGCATCGGAGCTGAGTGAGCTGTTTCGGCGTGAGGTAGCGGCCGTCAAGGAGACATACATAAGAGACCTTACACTGCGGCTCAAACTGAGGCAGGGCGTATCGATCAGTAAGCTCAGGCAGGTGGAGCCGGAGGTGGCCGACATCACTGCCGAACGCGATGGTGCGCATGAGTTGGTGGTGAAGCTGTTCACGATGCAGAGGCAAGTCCCACTGTGCCTGCTCGCTGCGTTGCAGTTGTCGCCGCGAGTGGCAGGGCGGTACCTGCTCGCCGAGATCGATGCGACCTACCGGCTGCACGGCAGCGAACGCGAACAACGTGAACAGGTCCGAGTGGAGCTTCAGGTGTGCCCTGCGCAAGCGGCTGACGAGGCCGGCCAGAATGGTATCGTGCTGCGTTATGTGGATGTTGAACAGATCGACAATGATTACCGGCAGGCGGCTGTTCTGCTCGAGCAGGGCGCCCCTGATGAGGCGGCCCAATTGCTGATGCGGGCACATGAGGCTGCCGTAAGGACCGGGGACGATCAGCGGGCCCACCTGATACAGGCGACGCTCGCGGAACTGCAACGGACTGGACAGGTGAGTGCCGGCACACGGTTGACAGGCCTGGAGGAACTGCGTGCCACTAACTTGCTGACAGACAGCGGCGGCGCTTAATGAGCGCCGCCGCTGTTCATCACGGGCCTGATGCTGTCGGTCGGCACCCACCCATGGGTGATGTGGCTCCAGCCGTTCACCGCACAGGGCCCGGGCACGTCGCCGGGCTGGTTTTGGCGCGGGTCGCTGAGTTGCACCCGGGCCCCGCGGGGCAGGAACGCCGCCGCATCCACGG
>JAQBPS010000251.1 GCA_028287415.1 Bacillota bacterium
TCGCCCGGACGAGTTTGACTGGGCGGAGCAGGCGGATATGGGCGCCCTGAGCGCGCAAGTGGCAGCGGGGCGCCTCGCCCTGCTGCCGCTTAATATCGGGATGATGCTGACACAGCGGGGCATGGAGCTCTACTTGCTGGGAGTGGCCGGACCCGAACCGGCAGCGCTGGTGAGCGCAGGTGACGCGGTTTCGTCCTGGCTCGACCTGATGTGGCACTGGGCCGCGGTGGCGGCTGAGCAGCCGATTCTCTACCCGCTCACCTATCGGCTATCCGGCGGCGATGCAAACCGCCTGACGGGGTGCTTCGGCGTTCTGCCGGAGGCGGAGATCCTGAACATGCTGCGTGCGGGCCGGCTGCGGGCCGCTGTCCTCTCGGGCACAGCACTGCGCAGGGCGATGGCTTTTTCGGGCATCCGGGTGGCGGTCGACATTTCAGCGGCCGTAAAAGCGGCGCTCCCGGGCGCACCGTGGGCGCCGCTCACCGGGCTCTTTGCGACCCGCGAGGCGCTGAGCGAGGCGGCGGGGGCGACGGCTGGTCTGGTGGACGGCTACGTGGCGGCGCTCGGCGTCGGTGATGACCCGCTCGAGTATGCACCGGCGGATGTGTGCCAGCCCTGGGTCGAAGCGTTGCTGGAGCAGGAACTCATCCGGCGCCCGTCGGCCAGCCCTGCTGAGGAGCGGTGGGGGCAGTAGCGGTTACAGCCCAGCCACTGCCTCGATGAGCCGGTCGATCTCCGCCTCGGTGTTGTAGAACCCGGTGGCGATCCGCAAGCCACCCGGCTGCGGCACAGTGCGGGCGCTGATCCCCTGCTCCGTCAGGGTGGTACAGGCGGCATCCGGGGTCTTGCCCGCCACCTGGAAGGTGATCAGTCCGGCCGCATCCGCCGGGGTGAGCACCCGCACCCCCGGCAGCTTCGCTAGCCCCTTGCGGGCGTGGTGCGCCAGCTCCCGGATGCGCCCGTACGCCCACGCCGGCCCGACATCCTCGCGGAACCAGCGCAGCGCCTCGTCGTAACCGGCCAGGACCGCAGTCTGGACCGTCCCCTGCTCGAACCTGCGGGCGTCCGGGTGGGGCAGCATGCCCCCTGCGTTGTAGCGGTCCACTGTGAAGTGCGCGGCAAAGGTGACCGAAACCTGGTTGACCGCATCCTGCGAGGCGTACAGCACGCCCACGCCCTCCGGCCCGCAGACCCACTTCTGACCGGGCCCGGCGTAGAAGTCGCAGCCCAGCTCCTTCACATTCACATCGATCGCGGCGAAGGACTGGGCGCCGTCCACCAGCACCAGCACGCCATGCTTGTGGGCGATCTCGCAGATCTCCCGCACCGGCAGCAGCGCACCCGTGATAAAGGAGACATGGGAGATCGAGATCAGCTTGGTGCGCGGGGTGATCAGCTTGCGGATCACATCAGCAGCCGCCTCCGGGCGGGCCGCAATATCGGCCATTTTTATGGTGATGCCGAACCGCTCACGGGCGGCGAACAGCGGCAGCAGCCCCCCCGCATGTTCCAGGTTGGTGGTGATCGCCTCATCGCCGGGCTGCCAGTTGAGCCCGAGGCTGATCAGGTTCATCCCGTCCGTACTCGACCCGGTGACGGCGATTTCGGAGGGGGCGCAGCCGAGCATGCTGCTCAGGTGTCCCCGCAGTTGCTCCTTCAGGCGGCCCATTTCGGTAAAGTGCGGCATGCCGGTTCGACCGTGGGCGAGTTGCCGCTCCAATTCCCGCAGCATTGCATTGTGAACCCGGTGCGGCATCGGTCCGGACGTGCCGGTGTTCAGGTAGACCTGCGTGTGCAGTGCCGGAAGCTGTTCACGCAAACTTGTGAGCTTCTCATCCATGCTGGGGTGCCCCTTTCAGAATCAACTCTCATTGAGACGGGCGGCGTGACCATCCGGGGACGGCTCGCCAGTTGAAAGATATCCCCCGTGATACTCGTTTCAGAAGATGTCCCACCCGCGGCTGAGTGGTACGATGGCAGCAGTCCGCTCATTACACCACACAACCAGGAGATGAATCGCATGTCCCTGCAAGGCAAAGTCGCGATTGTTACGGGTGCCAGCCGTGGGATCGGCGCTGCAACTGCAAGGCTGCTCGCAGCCCGTGGTGCGAAAGTGATCGTCAATTATGTTCGGAACGCCGAGGCCGCAGCGGGCGTCGTCGGCGAAATCAAGGCGCTGGGCGGCGAGGCCCTGGCCGTTCAGGCAAACGTGCTCCTGCCGGACGAGATCCAGCGCCTCGTCGAAACCACCCGCTCCGCTTTCGGGCGCATCGATATCCTCGTTAACAACGCCGGTGCCTCATTCTCCCAGAAGCCCTTCGCAGCAATGTCGTGGGATGAGTTCGCCACCGATGTGCAGGATGAGCTGAAGATCGCGTTCCTGCTCACCAAAGCGGTCCTGCCGGTAATGATGGAGCAGCACTATGGCCGGCTGATCTACGTCGCCAGCGGCTCGGCCAGGACCCCCGTCCCCGGCATGCTCTCACACGGAACGGCCAAGGCCGCCCTGGTCACCTTCGCACAGTACATCGCCCAGGAAGCGGGGGCCAACGGCATCACCGCCAACATCGTCTCCCCGGGGCTTACCGAGACCGATGCGACTGCGAGCGTGCCCGCCCAGGCCCGGGAAGCGATCAGCCGCATGACGCCCCTGCGCCGCCTGGCGTCGCCGGCGGATATCGCAGGCGCGATCGCCTTCTTCGCCAGTGACGACAGCGGCTTCATGACCGGCATCTATGCGCCGGTCGACGGCGGACGGACCATGTAGCTGCGGCCCCTGCCACCCATGTGGGCCTTCGATAACATCGCGATTGAAATGGCTTGAATTAACGGATATACTGAACATAACTAAGCGGTGACGGAGGTGGCAACTGTGCCGGTCAACTGGTTGGACAACCTGGATCAGGCCAAGGAGCAGGCCCGCCAGCCCCAGAGACTGATGCTGCTCGATTTCGTGAAGACACCTGGCTGAGGCGGCTGCGCAAAGATGGATACCGTGACGTATCCAAATGAGTCCGTGGCAGCGTACCTGAATGAGCACTTTGTCTGCGCGAAGTTCAACACCGCCCAGCCCGAAGCGGTCAAGGAGGTCACAAGGCAGTTCCGTGCGCTTTGGACCCCGACCTTTGTCTTCCTGGACCACCATGGCATCGAGGTGCGGCGGGTTGTTGGCTACTTACCGCCGGAGGAGTTCCTGCCCGAACTGGAGATGGCCCGTGCCAACGCCCTGCTGCTCAATGGCAAGGCTGGCGAAGCCTTCACGCTCTTCCGCCATGTCGCGGAGCAGCACGGGGGCGCGGCTGTGGCACCCGAAGCGCTCTACTACGCAGGCGTGGCGGGCTACCAGCGTGACGGGATCCGCGCAGAGCTCCAGGCCCAGTGGACGATCCTCAAGGAGCAGCACCCCGACAGCACCTGGTGGACCCGTGCTTCCTGTATCGCTGGTTAAAACTGCATGCAAGCAGCGCCCTGAGACCGACTCGTGGTCTCAGGGCGCCTTCTATGTTTCGTGTTAAAATAAACCCGAGGAGGCAGATGACAATGGTCACTCGTGCTCGCTGGATGGCTGCGGCGGCTGTGGCCGCTGTCGCTGCCGGCAGCCTTAGCGGCTGCAAGACGGCCGGCCCACCGCCCGCTGCTGCACCCCAAACAGTCACCGCCGGCCCGGCGGTGACAGAGCAGTCCCCGATCAAGCACCTGGTTGTCGTGTTTCAGGAGAATGTCTCCTTCGATCGCTACTTCGGCACCTACCCGGGGGCGAATGGCTTCCCGCAGGGCGATCCCCAACGGGTACCGCCCCAGGCCGA
>JAQBPS010000268.1 GCA_028287415.1 Bacillota bacterium
AGTACCGGTGTCAGGTACGTGTGCGTCCGCGGCAGGTAGAACACCTGGTAGCAATGGTGCTTCGTCTCCGTGTCGCCGTCCAAGGCGATGCCGATGATCATGGCGTCACGCGCCTTGACCTCCTGGACGTTGGAGAGCGTCTTGTCCGACAGCGCCGGCTGCGTGTTCAGTGCAATCACCGGCACACCCCGGGTGATCAGGGCCAGCGTGCCGTGCTTCAGCTCGCCCGCCGCGTAAGCCTCGGCGTGGATATAGCTGATCTCCTTCAGCTTGAGGCTGCCCTCCACCGCCACGGCATAATCGAGGTTCCGGCCGATGAAGAAGACGTCCTCAGAATGGGCCAGCTGCGCCGCCGCCTGCTTGATCGGCTCCTCCTGGTGCTCAAGCACGGCGGCCACCTGGCCAGCCAGGTCACGCAGGCCGGTAATCATCTCGTGGCCCGTCGCCGGGTCCAGACGGCCGTTCTGCTGCCCCAGCCAGAGGGACAGCAGGGTCACCGCCACCAGCTGCGTGGTGTACGCCTTGGTCGAGGCGACGGCGATCTCCGGGCCGGCCCACGTGTAGACGGTCCAGTCCGCCTCCCGGGCAATTGAGGAGCCGACCACGTTCGTGATCGCCAGCACCTTGGCGCCCTTGCGGCGGGCCTCTCGCATGGCCGCCAGCGTATCCGCAGTCTCACCGGACTGCGAGATCGCTACGAACAGCGTCTGCTCATCGACCATGGGATCGCGGTAGCGGTACTCCGAAGCGATGTCCCACTCGACGGGAATCCCCGCCAGCCGCTCGATCAGATACCGGCCCACAAGGCCCGCGTGCGATGCCGTGCCGCAGGCGACAATCGCCACCTTGCGCAGCGCCTGGACCGCCTCCGTCGGCATGGCCAGCTCTGGCAGCAGGACAGTGGTGTTGTCATCCGAGAGCCGGCCGGTCAGCGTGTCACGAATCGCCTGCGGCTGCTCATGAATCTCCTTGAGCATGAAGTGGGCGTAACCGCCCCGCTCGGCCTGTCCTGGGTCCCAGGTCACGTCGATCACCTTGGCCTCGAGCGGCTCGCCCGCGATGGTGGTCAGCTCGACGCCCTCACGGGTCAGAACCGCCATCTGGCCCTCCTCCAGGGCGATCACCCGGCGGGTGTGCTTCAGGATCGCCGGGATGTCCGATGCGAGGAAGTTCTCACCCTCGCCGAGGCCGATCACCAGCGGGGAGGCCTCCTTCACAGCGACGATCTTGTCCGGCTCATCCTGGCACATAACCGCCAGCGCATAAGCGCCGCGGAGCATCTTTGCCACCTGGCGCACCGCCGCCACCAGGTCGCCCTTGTAGTAGGACTCGATCAGGTGCGGAATTACCTCGGTGTCCGTGTCCGAGTGGAAGACGTGGCCATGCTGCTGGAGCACTTCCTTCAACTGCACATAGTTCTCAATGATCCCGTTGTGAATCACCACGAACTTGCCGCTGCAGTCCGTATGCGGGTGGGAATTCACGTCCGACGGGCGGCCGTGCGTTGCCCAACGGGTGTGGCCGATGCCGATCTGCCCCAAGCTGACGGTGCCCTTCATCTTGGCCTCGAGGTTGGCCAGGCGGCCCACGCTCTTGTCCACCTGGGTCTTGCCGTCATGAATCACCGCGACGCCCGCGGAGTCATACCCGCGGTACTCCAGCTTACTCAGACCCTCGATCAGAATCGGCAGCGCCGGCTGGGCGCCGATATATCCCACAATACCACACATATTTCGGTTCCTCCTTAGAGTCAAACACAGCATGAAAAAAGCCGCGCCCAATGCTGCCCAAGGCAGCGGGACACGGCTAGTAAGGGCAGCATACCGCTTGCCCCTCTAAGGCGATACAGATGCCCGGGACGCAAATAGCCGTCCCGTAGCCTCACCCCGTCCCTTTGTCCCCGGAATCACTTCCGGGATTTGTCGGACGTTTGTCGGTCGTGAGCAACCGGGGGTCACCCGCCGAGTGATCCGAGATCCCCCACCTCGTCAACTTGCCGCTGCCACGTTCTCGGCACGCACGCAAGTCCTGGCGCTAGGTTGAAACACCGTGTCCCTTTTCAGTTGGGCGCTTCGTGAACCACAGATAGTCGATCGTAACCGGACCTGCGCCCCCCCTTTCACATCCGTCCCTCTAACTATAAGCAAGGAGTGGTTTTTACGTCAAGTCAGGTCCTGTACCATATGACAAAATGCGACGCCAGGCCCTCCTGGCGTCGCACCTTGTCACGGCTTGGCAGTGAACTTGATGACGGGCTGCATCGTGAAGACGTTACGCGCCCCCATGTCGGCGCGTGAGCGCGATTTACTCCACTCGTACTGGTCGAGCATGGCCGGATGGCCATTCACCCAGAGCTGAACGGAATTGACCCCTTTAAGCTCGGTCAGGGAGTAGACGAGCGATGCGACGATGTTCTCCGTGGCCGCTGAGCCCCGCACCTGGGCGACCTCAGCGCTCAGGTCTACAACGGCAACGCCGCCGGCTGTGAGATTCACACTCTTGACCTTGGTGCCTGCCGGAACGCTGCTGTAGAGCTTCAGGTCTGCGGGTGCGTTGATCACCTGCTCGACCACACTTTGAATAGACGAGCGGCTCTGCGCCACCCGGACTTCGACCGGCTGGAGCGCCTCTCCGTTTTTCAGACCATCCGCATAGTAAAGCGTAAGGGTCATGGTTGCCTTCGCACCCGCAGCCCGATCAATATGGTGCCGTCCCTCCAGGATGGCCTGGTTCGGGTCCGGCTTTGCCGGCACAGGCTTGGGTGGCGTTACTGGCGGCTGCGCGGTCGGCGGTGCGGCCGGGGCCGGGGTCGGCGCCGGTTGCGGCGATACCACAGGGCTCGGCGCTGCCTGCTTCACAGGGGCCGGCACCTGCTTGCTCGCGGGGGCCCTCTGCGCCCAGTAGCCCGCACCCAGCACGAGCGCCAGCCCCAGGGCGACCAGCCCCACCGGGCCGGCCAGCGTCTTGAGAATACCAGAGGCGCGCCCCTTGCCCTTCTTGCTGCGGGTGCGGCCAGTCCGGTGCACCTTCGCAGCGGCAGGCAGCTTCTTCGGCGATACGCGTGCCTTACGTGAGCTCAGCGACGATGACCTCCTTGATCTGCTTAGCCATCGCCCGAATCTCATCCAGCCCGGGTCCCTCCAGCATCACGCGAATCAGCGGCTCGGTGCCGGAGGGGCGCACGAGAATCCGCCCCTGGTCGCCCAGGGTCTCTTCGGCCTGGCGGATTGCGGCGGCGATGGCTGGCTTGCTGTCCCAGCCTTCCTTGCTTGTGACCTTGACGTTCTCCAGCCACTGCGGCAGGTGCTGCATCTGCCCGGCCAGCTCGGACAGCTGGCGGGCGTCCCTGGCGAGGATCGAGAGCAGCTGCACGGCCGTCAGAATGCCGTCGCCGGTGGTGGAGTACTCGCCGAAGATCACATGACCAGACTGTTCGCCACCAAGAAGGTATTGCCCTTTCTGCATCTCTTCCAGGACATAGCGGTCGCCGACTTTCGCCTTGACCAGTTGAACGCCACGCTTGCGCAGGAGAATATCGAGGCCCATGTTCGACATGACCGTGGCGACCAGCGTGTCGTGGGCGAGTTCGCCCCGGGCGTGGGCATCCAGCGCGCAGATCGCCATGATCTGGTCGCCGTCCACCAGCCCGCCACGCTCGTCGACAGCGATGCAGCGGTCGGCATCACCATCATGGGCGATGCCGGCGTGCGCCTGGTGAACGACCACCATCTTCTGGAGCTCGTCGGGGTGGGTTGAACCACAGCCTGCGTTGATGTTCATACCATTCGGCTCCGTATTCAGGGCGACCACGTCTGCACCGAGCCGCTTGAGGATCTCCGGGGCCAGCTTGTAGGCAGCGCCGTGGCCGCAGTCCACGACCACCCGCAGCCCCTTGAGGGGGCGTGCGGTGCTGACCACGTGCTTGACATAGGCCTCCACCTCTTCCGGGGCTGAGCGGATGGTGCCGAGGTCCCGGCCGGTGGGGCGGGGCAGGGTGTCAGGCATGGTGCGGATGAGGGCCTCAAGCTGATCCTCCGCAGCGTCGGGCAGCTTGAAGCCGTCGGCCGAGAAGAACTTGATGCCGTTGTCCGGCGCCGGGTTGTGCGAGGCCGAGATCATCACGCCGAAGGCGGCGCCGATGTGCGTGGTGACGTAGGCAACGGCGGGCGTCGTCACAACCGCCAGGTCCACAACGTCAACCCCGCCGGAGGCAATGCCGGCGGCCAGGGCCGCAGCGAGCATCGGGCCGGACTGCCGGGTGTCACGGCCCACCACCGCCACCGGCCGTTTGCCGGTGCGGTTCTGGACGGTGGCAGCCGCCGCGCGCCCGAGTCGAAAAGCGAGTTCGGGTGAAAGCGCCTCGGTATTGGCAATCCCACGAACCCCATCGGTGCCAAACATCCTGGGCATTGATTGGTGAGCCCCTTTCTGCTGTTGTCCTATTCTGCTTAGATTACGCGGTGCAACCGGCCTCTGAAGCAGACCCACCGAATTTTCTCAACGTCCGGTGACCGTGACGTCCACAAACGCCGGTTCGACCGTAATCTCGTTGACACCGGCCGGCACCGTGTACTTGACAGGCAGCCGCTGCTTGCCCGCCTGGACGCCCTCAAGTCCGACGTACGCGTGCAGCGCTGAGGCATCCAGGGTGTTCAGAACCGAGTACGGCCCCTTCACCCGGACTTGCACCTCGCTCGGCGCGAGCGTCACGGCCAGGGCGTTGTTCTGCCCGGTCGTCTTGAGCGGAACGCCATTGAAGACCTTGTCCAGCACAATCTCCTCAATCGTTACCTTGACGGTTACCAGGTCGATCGTGGTGGTGGTGCCCGTGGGCGGCACCAGCTTGACGGTCGCGGAGAAGGACTGGGTCTTGCCGGTCAAGTCCACGGGTGCGGTCTGAATCACGGCCTGCGCGGGCAAGGCATCCTTGAGCGTCGTGGCGCGGACAGTGCTGAAGGCAGGCTCGACCTCAAGTTTCGTGACCGTAAAGCCGGGGGGCACGGTGCCCTGCGTCGCCGGCTGTACCTTGAACGCGTTGCCGGGCGGCAGTTGTTCCCAGACCAGGTGGATCGCCACCTGGGGCCGGGCCACATTCGCCACTTCCTTACCGGCAGCATCCATCGGGATGGCCGTGCGGACAATGGACGTGTCCCCCGGCGACAACGCACCCTCGTCCAGCCGGACGACCGCCTGCTTCACGCGGCTCAGGAAGTCGCCGCGACCGGTCAGGCTGACCACGTCATGCTCGGGTTTGGCCGTAAACAGGTACTCCCGGCCATTGACCACCTTGTGACCGGAAGCGGCCTCCAGGGTGACAGGGAACGAGTCCGTCCGCTTCTCAATCAGGGTCACGGTAAAGGCGGAGGGCGTCACGACATAGTTGACCCGGTCCGGCCCGACCACCTTGACGTCCACCGTCGTGGGCTTGCCCGCTTCGGTCACCTGCGACAGATCCACCACCGCAGAGACCTCTTCCCGCTTGAGCCGGGAGACCGCAAGGCCCTTGCCTTCGGCGCGGATCTGCACCGTGGCCCGTGCGTCCAGGCCCTCATACATCTCGAAATTAGGATTGGGTTTGACGATCACGGGCACGTCGTAGAACGGCTTGGAGGTGTCCTTGGTGTACCCCGGCATTACATAGGCCCATAACATCACGGCACCCAGGATCGACAATACTTTGAGCCAGCCTGGATGTCGGAAAAGTTTTTCCATCATGAGGTGGTCCCCCAGTTCCAGAAACCGCGGGACGTAACGGGCTTGCGCGCCTCGAGCAGCGTAGTGAGCATCTCGCGCAGGGTCTTTTCGTCCAGGTGCCTGATCAGCTTCCCGCTCTGTGCGAGGGAAATGGTGCCGGTCTCCTCAGAGACGATCACCGTGACGGCGTCGGACTGCTCGGTAATACCCACGCCCGCCCGGTGCCGCGTGCCCAGGTCATGCGCCAGGACCGACGCCTCCGCCAGCGGCAGCCAGCAGGCTGCGGCGGCCACATGGTCACCGCGAATCACCACCGCCCCGTCATGCAGCGGGGTATTCGGGATGAAAATATTGGTAAGGAGTTCCCAGCTGACAACCCCGTCCACCTTGATCCCGGAGTCGGTGTACTCGGCCAAACCGGTCTCCCGCTCAATCACCATCAAGGCACCCGTCTTATTGCGGCCGAGAATCTCC
>JAQBPS010000318.1 GCA_028287415.1 Bacillota bacterium
AACCAGGTGGTCGTGGCCAACGTTCCGGACAGCCAGTCAGAGGCTGCGACCACCACGGCAGACGTCATGATCGATGCGGCTGCCGCCGAGGTACAGTTCAAGACCCGGGCGAACGGTGCCTGGGGCAACCAGGTGTTTGTGCGTGTCTATGGCCGGTCGGCGCCGGCCGGTGGCGACGAGGCGGTGGAAGTCCATGTGTTCTATCCCACCCCGAAGAAGGAGTCGCTCGTTGAGGCATTCCGCAATCTCTCCAGCCGCAAGGGGCACGCCCGCTATTTTGTGGACGTGATCAACGCGGAGAGCGGGTTCATCAAAGCTACTGTGATCGGTGCCAGTGATCCCACATCCAAGGTAGTGCCGACCAACGTCGACCCCAACGCATCGCCCCTGCAACTGACGGGCGCCAGCGATCCCCTGCCGTCGGCCTATGCGGCAGCCCTGGGCCGCCTTGAGTCCTACCCGGAAATCGATATGGTTGCCGCCAGCCATCAGCACCATGAGGCCGAGGCGACCGCCATCTACGCCGATATCCTCTCGCACTGCGACCGCATGAGCCGGATCGCCCGGAACCGGGTGGGCTTTGGTGAGACCACGGCGACGGTGGACGGGGTGCCGGATATGCAGGTGACCACGCGCATGGCTTCCCGGCTGCCGAGCGACCGGTTCGTCTTCGTCGCACCCCAGGGGTATATGGGCTCTGTCATCGGCATGATCGCCGGGCTGCGGTACTTCGAGTCGCCCACCTTCAAGACCCTTGGCGGTGTCAGCTCGCTCAGCTTCGACTTCACGGACAGCAACCTGATCAGTCTGATCACGGTGGGTGTCTGCGCTGTCGATGAGGTGGCTCGCAAGGGAATTGCCTGTGTGAAGGGCATTACGAGCGATACAGGTCAGATCAACGTCACCCGTGTGGCGGACCGGGCTGTCCGGCATGTGCAGAACATAGCCCAGGATTTCATCGGCCTGCTCAACACGGAGCAACAGCGGCTGGCCCTGAAGCAGCGGATTACCGAGGCCTTCACCCGGATGGAAAAGGAAGGGGCGATCGTCCCGAGTACGGACGGTAAGTCGCCGGCCTTCGCAGTGACCGTGGAGTCGACGCCGGATGACTTTGCAGCGGGCGTCGTGCGGATCGACACGGCAGTCCGGCCGGTGCGGGCGATCGATTACATTTACGCCACGATCAAGGTGCAGGCGTTCTGATCTGCCGGGCCCCTGCGGGGGCCGGTGCCAGCGAATAGGAGGGCTGAGGCGTGGCGACCATTTTGTCGGCGAACCGGAGCAACGTGCTGGTCAACGGGCAGGCAATTCAGGGACTCCAGGAGATCACGTTCCAGACAGACAAGCCCCACATGGATATTGCGGCGATCGGCACCGATGAGCGGGTGGGCGTGGTTTACGGTCTGACGCGGGTGATCGGCACCCTGCGGGTTCGGTCGGCCAACGACGACCTGGAGGCATTGCTCCACTCGAAGGGCACGTTCCAGATCTTTGCCTCCCTGAAACATGTGACGGCCGAGGGGGAGCTCAACAAGGAGGTCACCCTGGACGAGTGCCAGATCCACGGCAAGACCTTCGGGCTGGCAGCGGGCGGCGTCGTCGAGGTGATCTATCAGTTCTCGGCCACCAGGGAGCGCTAGCCCATGCGGGCTGAACAGCAGTTTCCGGCGATCGCCCCCCGCACGGTGGTCGTGGAGGGCGGCCGCTTCACGGTCGTGCCGCCCTGCTTTGCGGATTGGCAGGGAGCTCTGGACCGGGCCTGCCCGGGCGGGCAGCCGGACGCGCAGCGGCTGGTGGAAGAGTGCCTCCTGACTTGCGTCCGCCGGGCGGACAATAGCGGGCCTGTGAGCCGGGCGGCGTTGCAGTCGCTTACCGCCCGTGATGGGGATGCGCTGCTGTCCGCCGCTCTGGAACTGATCGACGGGCAGCGGCAGTGGCTGGACCTTGTGGTGCGGGCGCAGGCCGATGGGGTCGCGATCAGGGGGACGGGCGTGCAGCTGTGGCTTACGCCGTGGTCGTTCGGGGAGCGCAATGATGCCCTGCGTCGGGCCCTGCGGGTGGAGGGCGATCAGGTGGTGCTCGACATGGGCAGCTACGAGCAGGCGATGGTCCGGCGGTGCGTCGCCGGGTCCGAGCCGGAGGATCCGAGCGCGTGGCCGGTCCCGCTCGGGGAGGTCGTCCTGCGGGAGCTCGACCGGCTCAACGGGGTGGAGCCCGCCTTCACTGAGACCCTGGCTGCCTGCCTTCGCACCGGGCAGGAACACCCGGACCTCGCGCTGCTGGAGCTCTGCCGGGCGTTCGGCTGGACGCCGGAGCAGGCGGAGCGGATGGGCGCCCGGGCGGGTCAGCGCCTCGTCGCCACCTTGCAGGTGGTGCAGGCCGGGGCGGGTGCGGGGTACGCAACCGCAGCACCGGCGGCACTTTCCTCTCAGGACGGAGAGGGGGTGACCCGAATTCTTGTCCACGATGACTGAGTTTCCCCATATCAGCACGGTTGTGCTTCGCTTTCTCGAGTGGACGCTGCCGCAATTGGCGGAGCGGCAGCGGCGTGGGGACGGCGTGACCGGCCCGGGTCGGTTGGGCGCCCCCGTGGGGTGGGCCGAGGTACCCGGGGGCACGGGGCGCGGGGGGACGGTGGCGGACGAAGCTGCAGCAGGGGTAGCGGGGGCGGGTGAAGCTGCAGCGGGCGAAGCTGCAGCGGCGGACCCGGCGGACGCAGTTAGGGCCGGGCTGGCGCAGGTCGGGGCGCACCGCCTGATGGCGGCGGCGCAGGACCGGGTGCGGCGCAGGCTTGTGGCGCTGGCAGGGGCCCCGCTGGGCAGGACGCCGGCTGGGACGGCGGCGTCGCCGACCGGGATGGCGGGGTGGCCGGGCCCCGGGACGGCTTGGGCCTTCGGCTCGGCCGGGACGGCTTGGGCCTTCGGCTCGCCCGAGACGCCAGGCGCCGACGTCGGCCTGACTTCCAGCCAACCTGCCCCGGATCAGGCGATGCTACCTACTGTAAGGCTGCCGGGCGCCCCGAGCCCTTCGCATGCAGTTCGCCGGGCTGAGCCGAACAGCGACGCCCGAGTGGCGCAGTTGCAGGCATTCAGCACGCCTGAGGGCCGACTCCGTGGCGCGGTCCCCGAGCAGGCGCCAGCCCCCGGCACGGCCTGGGCCCCCGGCTCAGCCGGGGCGCCAGGCGCCGCCGCCGCCCCGACTTTCAGCCCACCTGCCCCGAATCAGGCGATGCCACCGACCATGCGGCCGCAGAGCGCCCCGGATCCTCGGTACCGAGGTCCCCAGGCTGAGCCGAACAGCGACGCCCGAGTGGCGGAACGGCAGGCCTTCAGCACGCCCGAGGCCAGACTCCTGAGTCCCAACGTCCCGGCATTCCAGGCGCTCGATCCCGATACCGGAACGTCGCCGCAGCTGACGGCGCCGCACACCACACCGGCGCCGCACATCCACCCCGCAGCCCCACCCCTCACCCCCAACCTGCCAGCGCAGTCCCGCCTCCTGGCCGAAGCCCAGCTCCGCCAGATGCTGGCTGACATCATCCGGGCCGACGCCCTCCGGCACGGCCTCAACCTGAAGGAGCGGTGAGCGATGCCCGAAGCGGTAGTGCTCGGCGACCTTGAGCTCGACCGGGTGACCGGCCTGGTGATCGACGAGAGCCGCAAGCTGGCCGTGCATCGTTGGCCCGGCGCCGACGGCGACATCGTCCAGGACATGGGCATGGCTGCGGCCCGCATCTGGCTGACAGGGGTCGCCATCGGCGACGATGCCGGCGCCCGGCTGGAGCAGGTGCGGGGCGCGATGCAGGCCGGCGAGCCCCTGGACTTTACTGCCAGCGCTGCTGTGGCGTCCAATATCGACCAGATCGTGATTGCAGCGCTCCGGGTCACCCAGCCGCCAGGCCGGGTCAACTTTTACGACTACCAGATGGAACTGGTCCGCTATGTCCCGCCGCCGCCGCCGGCCGCCGCCGGCTTCAATGTCGGCGCCCTGGCGGCGATCGGCGCCGGGATTGATGCTTCAGCCCTGGACGCCGTGGCCGGCGCAGCCGGGGCGCTCGGGACAGCGGCGGGGGCGATGACCGCCCTCGACGACGCCCTCAACGCCGCCAAGGATGCGGTGGAAATGGCCAAGAGCGCCGCTGCGTTCGTAGAGCAGGCGGTCGCCCTGGCGGAGGGCTTGCAAGGCCTCGAGAAGGTGTTTTCAGCAGTCGCCAAGGTACTCGCCGCTTGGGGTGACTAGACGGCCGCCTGATCCGTTCCGGTCGATCGTGGATCAGCATAAAGGAGGAGTTTGAAATGGCGAACCGCACAAGTGAGTTTGCTTCCCTGCCCAACAAGTTGAAGGACGTGAACAAGGCTCTGGTCGAGTTGAACAAGATCTGTGCCGGCACCACGGGCCCCGGCGGGTTCGATGAAGCCGAGATCTGGGGAGCTGCCGCCGCCGCAAGCATCACGACCTATATGAATGCACGCACGGAGCTCCCGGATGTCCACGACACCGTCCAACAGCTCCTGGGGGGCCTGCCCGGCTCGTCCGGCGTCTCCTCAGCTATCCAGGCCGCCATCGACGGCGTCCAGGGGATCATCACGAAAATTCAGCAGACCGCTACCGAGATGACCGGCAACGGCAGTGAGCGGGCCGACGCGTTTAACCGCCTGAACAACAAGCATTCGACTGACCCCAATTACAACTACTCGCCGCCCAATAGCGAGCCCCTGGGCTTTATCCCGGCGATCGAGGGCGTCATTAACGAGGCGGCCGACGCCAGTGTCGATCTGGACAAGATCCTTGGGCCCGTCAAGGCGCTGGCCACCCTGGCCGCCACCGCAACCGGCATTGCTGATTTCACCGAGTTCGCTGTCGGTACGGTCGCCCTGCTGAAGAAGGCCCTTACGGTCAGCTAATCCGGGAAGGAGGGGGGCGCCATGCGTCCGACCCTGAGGCTCCGGGCCGTGACGGCGCCTCCCTCCGACCCGGGCGTGCCGCTGGCGGCCCTACGGTTGCGCCGATCCTTGGCGTGGCCGGTGGGGCAGGCCGAGGCCGAATGTTCCCTTTCAGTCCAGCCACCGGATGCCGGGGCGAAAGTTGTGATTGAAGGGGCCGCTGACGGCGACTCCCTCAAGCCGCTCTTCACCGGGCGGGTGCTGCGCAGAGCGCAGGGGCTCTGGGGCATCAGCCTGCTGATCGAGGAGGCGACAGGCCCGTTGACCCGGCTACACCTGGACAAGGCGGTCTCTGCGGGCACCGCGGCCCAGGTCGTCGGCGATCTCTGCCAGGCGGCGGGGGTGGAAGCGGCGGTGGAACCCCCGGGCGCCCAGCTGCCGTCCCGGGTGCTGCTGAGCAATCGCAGCGCCATGGACCACATTCTCCGGTTGGCTCAGATGTCCGGGTGGCTGCTGCGGACCGACACCGGCGGGAAGCTGCATGCGGGTATGCCGCCGCTCGCCCCGGCCGGGGTGGTGCTTCGCCCGCAGGATCCCGTGCTGGAGCTGCGGGTGGCCGACGATCCGGACGAGCCCGCCGGCGGTGCGATCACCGGCGACGGGGCGCTCGGGGTGGGCGGGCCCGGTGCGGAGAGCTGGCTGCTCCAGTCACTGTCCGGTATCAGCGGAGGAGATGGGCTGCCTGCGCTGCACTTGCCCGGCCTGAAGCTGATGGCGGATGTGACGAAGGCGGCCACGATGGAGTCGCTGCGCTTGCGGGAGTCCCGCTTCGGGCGGACTGTGACGCTGGCAGGGATCCCACAGGCCGATATCGGTGAAGTCATTCTGCTCCTCGGTTTTGGCGGCGGCGACGGCCCGGCGCGGGTCGTCGGCCTGGAGGTGCTCTGGAGCGCTGAAGAGGGCCTGATCAGCAGGCTGGATCTGCAGGGACTTGGTGCATGAACGGGGGGAGCGGCGTGTCCGATATCGTCAGCATGCTGCGCCAGCTGATTCAGGCGGAGCTCGCCCGGCAGCTCCCCAGCCACATTGGCGTCGTGGAGGCCGTAAAGGGCCACGCCGCTCCATCTGACATGGAAAATTACGGCTGCGATGTGCGCCTGCGCGGGCGGGATGTTGTCCTGACCGGGGTGCCCATCGTCACCGATCACCTGGGTACCGTCGCCATGCCTGCCGTGGGCGACGTGGTGCTGGTGCATTTCGTCGGCGGCGATCCTGACCAGCCGGTCATCGGTGGACGGCTGTACAGCGATGCGCTGCGCCCGCCGAAGTATGACGAGGGGGAGATGGTCACCCTGCTGCCGCCGGATGCGGCAGAGGCGGACCGGATCGAGCTCGTCCTGAAGGGCGGCAAGAGCGGCTCCCGCTCCTGGACCCTGAAGCTGCCGCAGGATGTGACCGTGGCGATCACGGACAAGAAGGTGGAGGCGACCGTCGGCAAGCTCAAGCTCATCATTGATGCGGATGCGGGCGAGGCGACGCTGAAGACGTCGGGCTCCAGTATCGTCGCCAAGGATGGCGGTGACGTAGCGATTCAGGGCAACGGAAACCTCACGATTGAGGCCCAGGGCAACGTCGAGATCAAAGCTGGAGCGGGGTTGAAGTTGAATGCTACCGGGACCGCAGAACTTAAAGGGGCCGTGGTGAACATCAACTAAAGCCCGGGTTTCGCAC
>JAQBPS010000326.1 GCA_028287415.1 Bacillota bacterium
CTTCCATTCACGGTCGCCTCCCATCGGGGGTCTCAGTATTACCTTATGTGCCGTTCGTGGCCGGAGTGAGCGGCAGGGTGGCCTTTGCCCAAGCGGCAACATAATCTGATGCCGATGCACCGCCAAAGGAGGCCTTGTCATGTGGCAGAAGGAGTTGGAGGCGATGCCCCGGGAAGTCCTCGTCAAGCGGCAGGAGCGGCGCCTTCAGCAGCTCGTCAGCAGGCTGGCGCAGCGGGTGGCGTTCTACGGCGAGCGGCTGGCAGGGACGGAGATCACGCTGGATCATTTGCAAGACCTGCCCTTTACGACTCGGGCCGATCTCCGGTCGGCGTATCCGTTCGGCCTGCTGGCCGCGTCGCCGTCACGCATCAACCGCCTGCATGCGACATCTGGCACCCGGGGCAAGCCTACGCTGGTGCCGTACACTGGCAGGGATCTGCGCACGTGGTCCGATATCTGTGCGCGGCTGCTGACGGCGGCCGGCTGCCGCCAGGGGGATATCTGGTTTATTGCAGCGGGGTACGGCCTTTTTACTGGGGGCCTGGGCGCCCACTATGGTGCGGAGCGGGCAGGTGCAGCGGTGGTGCCGGTGTCGAGTGGGAACACGAACCGCCTGCTGCAGTTGGCGGTCGATCTGCAGCCTGCGGGCATCCACTGTATCCCCAGCTACATGCTCCGGGTGGCGGAGGTGGCGGCTGCAAGTGGTATCGATCCCCGTGACCTGGGGCTGCGCTATGGCTCGTTTGGGGGCGAGACCTGGTCGGAGCCAATGCGCCGCCGGGTGGAGGAGCTGTTCGGCCTGACGGCGTTCGATGTGTATGGGCTGAGCGAGTGCTTCGGGCCGGGGGTGGCGTATGAGTGTGCGGAGCATGACGGGCTCCACCTGAGCGAGGACCACTTCCTGGCGGAGATCATCGACCCGGTGACGGGGGCGCTGCTGCCCGAGGGGGAGCGGGGGGAACTGGTGGTCACGACGCTGACGAAGGAGGCCATGCCGCTCCTGCGGTACCGGACGGGGGACCTGACCCGGTTCCTGCCGGGGGCATGCGCCTGTGGCCGGACGCACCGGCGGATTGGCCGGATCACCGGTCGCTGCGACGATATGCTCACGGTGCGGGGGGTGAACCTGTACCCGTCGGAGGTGGAGCGGCTGCTGCTCGGCTTCCCGGAGCTGGGGCCTGAGCACCGTCTTGTGTTGGAGCGCACCGGGCCGATGGATTCGCTCTCTGTGGACGTGGAGGGTGCGGATCCTGACGGGGCGGTGGCGGAGGCGGTGCAGCGCGGGCTGAAGGAGCAGTTGGGCCTTTCAGCGGCGGTGCGGGTGGTGGCGCCGGGTACGCTGCCGCGGGCCGAGGGGAAGGCGGTGCGGGTGGTGGACCATAGATAGTTGAGCGCCTTTTTGACCGGTGCTAGTTGTGGGATGGGGCTGGGCAGGGGCACCCACTCGCTGCCCATGATACTCCGCTACGGGGAGTAAGCTGTGCCCTGTGGTAGCGCCGTTTTCGGAACCGCGTTTGGGTAGGCCCTTGTGGGACGCACCGCCGAAAACGGCGAGTCGGGTAGCTAACTCCCCGTACGCTCCGTCTCATGACGGCGCTCGGAGTACCCCTGCCCAGCCCACGCTCGGGGAGCCCTTGGTTCATACGATAGCGATTCAACTGGGAGCACCGCCTCCGCCCACCTCGCCGGCGCTGGTAGCGGGGGCGGCACCGGCCTGCGGTCTACGCCGCAGCGGCCGTCCCTGGCCGCCAGCGCTCTTCGGGCATACGTTCAACGCCCGGTGGGGCCGTGACGGCGGGCGGAAATGTGTCGAGGGACGTCGGAAAAGGTCGCACCGCCCCTGGCAAGTGACCTTCGCGCTTACCCACCGGGCAATTGGCAGATATAGTGGTGTGCGCCCGCCCCTGCTCGCTTAGCGGACAGACCTTGGGACCTGACGGCGGGGAAGTTTTGCTGTAACCGGTTACCGCTGTTTGTTCAAGCCCTCAGCCATGCGTTCCAGTGCCCGCAGCAGCCGCCACAGGTACCAGATGCCACCGATCACCAAAACGGCAGGAATGAGCAAGAAGAGCACTTGCGTCCACAACCACGTCGTGCTGAGGGGAACGGGGAACAGGTCTATCGCCGGGCCGCGGACGGCCTCCGCTGCCAACGCCGGACTGATCAACATCATCACCATCCATTTCATGGAATCAGGGCTTATGGTAGCACGTCGCAAGCGACGACAAGTAGAGGACCATATATCGGTGAAGCAAACTGCGGGAGGCCTGACTGATCAGGCCTCCCGCCGCAATGTTACAGCTGCTTGATCAGCATGAAGCGCTCGACCTGGCAGCCATCCGCCATGGCATGCCGGAGGGACTGGGTGTTATGCGCCGCAACCACCCGGCGCACATGGCTCAGCCCCAGGCCCCGGCAGTGGGCATCCCCGGCCGCCGTCAGCAGGCTGCTCACGTGTCGGCCCCGCCAGGCCGGCTCTACGTAGATATCCATAAAGAGGCCGGTCGGAGCATGGCTCAGTTCGTCGGGCACGACCCCGATCACCAGGTAGCCGACAGGCAACTCAGCCGCCCGCGCCACGAGCACCGTACCGCCCGGCGACGACAGCGCCTGGGCGAGCATCTCATACACCAGGCCTGCGAACGCCTCCGGCGCGATCTGCGCCTGCTGCGAGGGCAGCATCTGCGCCCAGCCGGTCTCGCGGGAGCGTCCCAGTACCCACGGCCATTCCGGGGCCGTCATCACCCCGATCTCCACGGGGTCATCACCTCCACGCCCAAGTCTATGCGGGGGGCGCACACGCACCTCCCGCATACGATGGCGTGGCAGATTGATCCTGATAAAAGGAGGTGGGGGGGACGCCCCCGATTGCCATGCGCATTGTGGACCTGTCCCTTGGCTTCAGCCCCGGCATGCCGGCGTATGGGGCTTCCTGGTACCCCAGCTTTGAGCTGCGCCCGATCATGACCCCCGAGACCGACCCGGTGGCTCAGGGCCGGCGGTTCAGCCAGTTCCTGATGAACCCGCACAACGCCACGCACGTGGATGCGCCCAGCCACTTTGTCCCCGGGGCCGCGGCGGTGAACGACCTGGATCCCGAGGTCTTCATCGGTCCGGCACTGGTGGCCGACCTGAGCCACAAGGGCCTGCGGGAGCCGATCAGCGGTGCGGACCTGGAGGCGGCGGTCGGGGCCGACATCAGCCCCGGCGACCGGCTGCTGATCCGGACCGATTACCTGGACCGCTACTGGGGCGACCCGGACTTCTGGCAGAACCCGCCCTACCTGGATGCGAGCGCCGCTGACTGGTGCGTCGCACAGGGGGTGCGGCTGGTCGGGCTGGACTGTCTGACCGAGGAGCCCGGCGACCGCGATTTCCCGGTACACCGGCGCCTCCTGACGGCGGGGATACCGATTCTGGAGTATATCCGCAACCTGGGCGCCCTGAAGGAGCGCCGGGTGTGGCTGTATGCGCTGCCCGTGCTCGTGGAAGGGGCAGAGGGCTCGCCCGTCCGGGCCGTGGCTGTGGAAGGGGGCGGCGTGCATGGCGCAGGATAGCGAAGCCTGGCGCCCGCTGCCTGCCTGGGGGCCGGCGGAGCTGGCCGCATCGGTGCCGGCGGGGCCGCTGGCGTTGCTGGATGGCATCATGGTTGAGGGGCGCCGCTGTGCAGTGGTGGCGTGGGCGCCGGTCGGGAGCGCCGCCACGCTGGCGGACGCGGTCACACTGGCAGACACGGCGAGCTTGCCGGAGGGGGCGCCAGCTGTACTCGGGGCCGCCATCGGCAGCATCGCCTGGGACGGCACGCCCCGCTTCTGGATGCCAGGTAGCGCGGCCCTGTTCGACCCCGGGGCAGGCAGGCTGTGGACGCGGGGCCCGCTGCCGCCGGCGCTCGGCGGCGTGGTGCCAGGGACCGTCGCCCCGACCCCGCCGTCCGTCGCCCGCCCCCTCTGGGGCAAGTTCCGCTTCTGCGAGGCGGTGCGGGCGGCCCAGGAGCGCATGGCCGCAGGCGATGTCGCGAAGCTGATCCTCTCGGTCCCCTTTGCAGCGCCATGCGCCCACACGCCGCTGACAGTCTACGGCCGCCTCACCGCTGACTCCCCGCCAGGGCTCAGCTTCATCCTGGATGATGGCCAGGGCCGGAGCCTGGTCGGCGTCTCGCCCGAGCCCCTGGTCCACCTGACCCGCCGGCGCGCCGAGCTCCACCTGCTGGCGGGCACCCGCCGATCGGACAGTGGGCTGGACAACGACTTGCTCACCGCCGACAAGGACCGGGTCGAGCACACGGTGGCCGTCGAGTTAGCCCGACAGGATCTCCGCCAAGTCTGCATCCCATCATCGGTCACAATTGATGCATTCATGCAATTGGAGCGCCACCCCGGCCTCGTCCACCTTGCGTCCGCCCTCAGCGGCACACTCCGCGCCGATGCGACCCCGGCCGAACTGATCCGTGCCTGCTTCCCGGCCGGCACGGTCGGCGGAGTGCCGCGGCAGGCGGCCATCTCGCTGATCCAGCAGCTGGAGCCGATCCCCCGCGAGTGGTACGCCGGGGCGGTGGGCGCCATCCTGCCAGGGGGCGATGTGCAGCTGTGGCTCACCATCCGCACGCTGCAGCTTCAGGGCGGCATGGCCGTGGTCCGGACCGGCGCCGGGCTCGTGCGGGAGAGCGACCCGGAGGCGGAATGGCAGGAGTGCTGTAACAAGGCCCGGCCGACGATGGCGGCGGCGGGCGCGGAGGTGGTGGGCGCATGACCGGCCAGGCAGGTGCGACAGGCGGTACCCCGGTCGGTACCCCGGTCGACCTCGATGCCCACGTTCGTGAGATCATCGACTGGCACTTCGCCCCCGCCACCGGATCAGCCTACTGGCTGCGCCGGGCCGCTACGCTGG
>JAQBPS010000431.1 GCA_028287415.1 Bacillota bacterium
CCCCCGTTCCCGACAACCCACGGCCTGTTCGGCCGCCCCACCCTCATCAACAATGTCGAAACGCTACATAACCTGCTGCCGCTGATGGCCGGGGGCGTCGCGGCCTGGAACGCCGTCGAGCCGAAGCTGTTCAGCATCTCCGGCGCCATCGCCCGGCCGGGCGTTTACGAGGTGCCGATGGGGACCAGCCTGGCGGCCCTCATCGAACTGGCAGGCGGGCCGACCGCCCCGATCCAGGCCATGCTGATGGGCGGCGCGTCCGGCATGTTCCTCGGCCGGGAGGCCTTGCAGACCCCGCTCGAATTCAAGGCAATGGCTGCGGCCGGCGCCACGCTCGGCTCCGGCGCCGTCATGCTGTTCGGTGAGGGCACCGATCTCTGGGACGTCGCCCGCCGGGCCACCCGCTTTTTCGCCGAGGAGTCCTGCGGCAAGTGCGTGCCCTGCCGGGTCGGCACCGCCCGCCAGGTGGCGATTGCCGACCGGTTCGCCGCCGGCGACGTGGCGGAGTGGCTGCCCCTCCACCAGGAACTGAGCCTCGCCATGGCCGATGCGTCCATCTGCGGGCTCGGCCAGACCGCCATGAACGCCGTCCGCAGCCTCCTCAAGCTGAAGGGGGTGTCGCCAGATGCCTGAGCCTGTAGTCCGCCTCACCATCGACGGGCAGGCGGTCGCCGTTCCGCCCGGCGCCACCATCCGGGAGGCGGCGACGAGCCTGGGGATTCAGACGCCGACCCTGTGCTACCACGACCGGCTCAACTGCGGCTCGAACTGCCGGGCCTGTGTCGTTGAGCTGGCGGGTGCGCGGGTGCTGGTCCCCGCGTGCTCCCGCCCCGTTGCCGAAGGCATGCAGGTCCATACCGACTCCGACCGGGTCCGGCTCTCCCGCCGCATGGTCCTCGAACTGCTGATGACCGAGACCGACACATCAGCGGCGCCCGAGCTCGCGGCCTACGCCCGGCACTACGGGGCGCACCCGGAGCGCTACCCGGGCGTCGTGGCGGCAGCGACGAGCGGGCGGGAGCCGATCCGGGACAACCCCTTCTTCATCCGGGACTATGCAAAGTGCATCGCCTGCCAGCGGTGCGTACAGGCCTGCGGCGTCGATATCCAGCACACCTTCGCCATCGCCATGGTCGGCCACGGCCACCTGGTAAGCGTGGGCGCCGGCGACGGCGGCAACGACCTGACCGGCAGCTCCTGTGTCTTCTGCGGCAACTGCGTGGGCGTCTGCCCGACGGGCGCCCTGATGGGGCTGGCGGAGTACGATGCACGCCAGGCCGGTGAATTCCCCACGCCCCGGGTCACCTGGTCCCCGGCGGCCGGATTCAGCGAGGAGGTGGATTAGCTTTATGAGCGTGACCACAACCACCTGCTCCTACTGCGGCGTGGGCTGCACGCTGGAGCTGCACACGTGGCGGGGCCGCATTATCAAGGCGACATCGCCGGACAGCGCACCAGTCAACCACGGCAACCTCTGCGTCAAGGGCCGGTTCGGCTACGACTACGTGCATAGCCCCGACCGCCTCACCCAGCCGCTGATCCGCCGGGGGGGCAGGCCTGGCGCCCGCCGGGGCACGCCCGAGTATGGCCAGCTCAAGCCCGCCTCCTGGGACGAGGCGCTGGCGCTGATCGCCACGCGCCTGAACGCGATCAAGGCCGCTCACGGCCCTGACGCCATCGGCGCCTTCTCCAGCGCCAAGTGTACGAACGAGGAGAACTATCTCTTCCAGAAGTGGGTCCGGGCCGGCATCGGCACGCACAACGTGGACCACTGCTCCCGCCTGTGCCACGCCAGCTCCGTCACCGCCGTCAATATGGCGATCGGCTCAATGGCGATGTCGAACTCGATCGGCGAGCTGCGCGACGAGATCGACTGCCTGCTGATCACCGGCAGCAACACGACCGAGAACCACCCGATCATCGCGCTGGAGATGAAGGCGGCGATCGCCCGGGGCGCAAAACTGATCCTGATCGATCCGCGGGATATTGAGCTGGCCGAGTTCGCCACTTACCATCTGAAGCACCGGTCCGGCACGGACGTCGCTCTCTACAACGCCATGGCCCACGTGATCATCGCTGAAGGGCTCTGGGCGAAGCGGTTTGTCGATGCAAATACGGAAGGCTTCGCCGACCTGGCCGCCGCCGTGGCGGACTGCACGCCGGAGTGGGCCGAGGCGCTGAGCGGGGTACCTGCGGACCTGATCCGCGCCGCGGCCCGCCTGTACGCCACCAGCCGGGCCTCCGGCATCTTCTGGGGCATGGGCATCTCCCAGCACCACAACGGCACGGACACTTCGCTGACGCTGTGCAACCTTGCCCTGCTGTGCGGCCAGATCGGGCGGCCCGGCACCGGCCTGAACCCGCTGCGGGGCCAGAACAACGTGCAGGGGGCCGGCGACATGGGCTGCCTGCCCAACCTGCTGCCCGGTTACGTGCCGGCGACCGACGAGGCCCACCTCGACCGCCTCGGCGCCCTGTGGGGCGCGCCGCTCTCACGCACGCCTGGCCTCACGAGCACCGAGCTGACCGAGGCGATAGGCGAGGGGCACGCACGGGGCCTCTACATCATGGGCGAGAACCCGCTGCTGACCGACCCCAACCTGAACCAT
>JAQBPS010000360.1 GCA_028287415.1 Bacillota bacterium
GCCCAGCCTCGGTCGTGATCATGATCTCGCCCCAATTGCGCAGCTCTTCCAGAACGGCTTCCATCTTCATGGCAGATCCCTCCCTGCTCGTGGCTTAGCTTGCCCAGGCAGCGCTTCAGGGATTGCCGCGACTTGTGAAAACAGCTATAACGATAACGCCGCCCCCGAGTTCGGGGGCGGCGCCATCGGTTGTGTACTACTGCTGCTGCTGCTCGTGCCAGGCCTTCAGGACGGCCTGCTCCTTCTCCGGCGCCATGCCGGCCCTCCGCTCCACGACGGACGGGCGGGTGCCGTCCCAGGAGAGCGTGGCCTGCACCGTGTCGGCCAGGGGCCGGAAGGTGAGGCCGGCGGCGAGCGCCTTGCTCACATTGCTCTGTCCGATGCCGCTGTCCGCATCGGTCGCCCAGAGCGGCATCTCCAGCCACGGGCCCACCTTTTGCGCCAGGAGGAACTCCTCGGGCACCCAGGTGAAGGTGGCGTCGCTGCCGATGACCATCTTGCAGGTGCTCAGCACCCGTTCCATGGTCAGGCCGTAATCCGGGCCGGTCACATTAAAGACACCGGCCGTGCGGGCCTCGGCCATGCGCAGCGTCCACTCGGCCAGGTCGCGCACGTCAATGATCTGCACCGGGTAGTCGGGGCGGGCGGGGGCCAGCACCTCGCCGCCCGCTGCGACCCGGCGGGGCCAGTAGGGGAAGCGATCGGAAACGTCGTGCGGCCCGACGATCAGCCCGGAGCGCACGTGCAGCACCCGGCCGGGCATGGCCGCCTCGGCGGCCTGCTCGCAGAGCGCCTTGAGCGGGCCGTAGGTTTCGCCGGTGATCTCCTCCACGCTCTCGTCAGGGATCGTGCCGACCGGGGTGTTCTCATCAATCCCAGCCGCGGACAAACTGGGGTAGACCGAGATGGAGGAGATGAAGGAGTAGTGCTCGACCGCATCCGCCAGCAGCCGGGCTGAAGCGCTCACCACCCGGGGAAAGTAGCCGCAGGTATCGATCGCCACATCCCAGTGCCGCCCCTTGAGCGCGGCCAGGTCCCCGTTGCGGTCCCCGATCAGCCGCTCGACCTCGGGGAAGAGATCCGGGTTCCGCTGCCCGCGATTGAACAGCGTGACCTCATGCCCCGCGGCCTGGGCCGCCTCTACCAAGTGCCGTCCAAGGAACACAGTCCCGCCAAGTATCAGTATCTTCACGTGAACACCTCCAGCATTTATATCGCCACGGATTTCACGGATTCCATGGATTTTAAAAACAAACACGGATTTCCCGAAGAAAATATCCATTTATTATGTATTCAATCTGTGTTTCCCTTAAATCTGTGTAACCCGTGAAATCCGTGGCCATTAAAAATCTCATGACAAGACGAGACCAATCGCTTAACCGTTCGCCAGCGGCAGGCAGTCCCCTACCTGGTGGCGAAAAAACTTCAAGGAGGTGACCCGTGTGGCAGAGGCGACCCTGGAGGGCCAGGTTTTGCGCGTGCTCTTTCGTGACCCCGAATCGCTCTATACAGTAGCCCGGTTCCAGACCGCCGAGGGCGAGGTATCGGCCACCGGGCCGTTCCTCGAGATCGCCGAGGGCGACAAGTTCCAAATGGCGGGCGACTGGACGCGCCATCCGAAGTACGGCCGGCAGTTTGCCGTGCAGGAAGCCCGCAAAGTTCTGCCCGACACCGCCGCGGGCATTGAGGGCTACCTCGCCGGCGGGCTTTTCAAGGGCATCGGCCGCAAGATCGCCCGGCGCCTGGTGGAACATTTCGGCGACGAGACCCTGAACGTCCTGCTGGGTCAGCCCGAGCGGGTGAGAGAAGTGTCGGGCGTCGGCCCGGCCAAGGTCCGCTCCCTCGTGGAATCCCTGGGCGAGTATGGCAAGGTCCAGACCCTCGCCCTCTTCCTCCAGGGCCAGGGCGTGAGCCTCAGCCTGACCATGAAAATTCACAAGCGCTACGGCGACAACGCCATCGCCATCGTCAAGGAGAATCCCTACCGGCTGGCCGCCGAGGTCGAGGGCATCGGCTTCCTGACCGCCGACGAGATCGCCCGCAAGCTTGGCACCGACCCCGGCGCCCCCGAGCGGGTGCGGGCGGCCGTCCAGCTCGTGCTTCAAGAGCGCGGCGACGCGGAGGGGCACGTGTTCCTGCCTGCGGGCGAGCTGGTCGGGCGGGCCCTCGAGTTTCTCAACCGTGGCCAAACCGGCCCCGGCCCGGCCGTGACCGCACCCGGCGTGCAGGACGCCATCGCCCACCTCGTCGCGCAGGGCTGGCTGGTGCGGGACCAGGGGGACATGATCTACCGGCGGGAGCTCTATGAGGCCGAGGCAGAGCTGGCGGACCGCATTCGGGCGCTGTTGGCGGTCGCGGCAGAATCACCGACGCAGGAGCTGGAGGAGCTGCTCGACCAGGTCGAGGCCGAACTCGCCGTCGACTACGCCCCCGAGCAGCGTGACGCCATCAAGACGGCGTTAGACTCACGGGTGGCGGTCATCACCGGCGGGCCCGGCACCGGTAAGTCGACTGTGCTGCTCGGCATCCTTACCGCCCTGCGCATGCAGAAGCCCGACACCGCGGTGCTGCTCGCCGCACCGACCGGCCGCGCCGCCAGGCGCATGACCGACGTGACCGGCGACCCCGCGAGCACCATCCACCGCCTGCTCGGTTATAACCCCATGGAGAACGCCTTTGCCTATGATGAGGATGAGCCGCTCCGGGGCGATCTGCTGGTCGTGGACGAGTTCTCGATGGTCGACCTGAACCTCGCCCGGGCCCTCTTTGCGGCGGTGCCGCCGGAGATGCGCGTGCTGCTCGTGGGCGATGCCGATCAGCTGCCATCCGTGGGCATGGGCAACATCCTGGCAGATCTGATCGGCTCCGGCGCCGTGCCGGTCGTGCGGCTCGAACGGATCTACCGACAGGCCGGCGAGAGCCGGATCGTGCTCAACGCCCACCGGATCAACGCCGGTCAGATGCCCGACCTGAGCGCTGCACCCGACTTTGAGTTCGTGCGCCGGGAGGCGCCCGACAGCGTCGTGCAGTACCTGCGGGACCGGGCCCTGGCCGCCCGCGACGCCGGCGCCTCCCTGGAGGAGATCACCGTGCTGACGCCCATGCGCAAGACGGAGACCGGGGTCGAGGCGCTCAACAAGGTGCTGCAGGAGGCGCTGAACCCCGCGGTGCGGGGGCGCCCTGAGGTTGCCCTCGGCTCGGCCGTCACGTTCCGCCTGGGTGACAAGGTGATGCAGCGGAAGAACAACTATGAGAAGGAAGTCTTCAACGGCAGCATCGGGCTGGTTACGGCCATCAAGGCGGATGATGCCGAACTGACCGTCACCTTCGAGGATGACCTGGCCGTCACGTACGCCCGGGAGGAGCTGGACCAGTTGACGCTCGCATACGCCTGCACCATCCACAAGGCGCAGGGCAGCGAGTACGCGGGGCTGGTAATGATCCCGGTCACCACGCAGCACTACGCGATGCTCCAGCGCAACCTGCTCTACACGGCCCTGACCCGGCCCCGCTCGCTGGCGGTGCTGGTGGGGACGGAGCAGGCGATTGCGCGGGCGGTGCACAACAACCGGATCACCCGGCGCTATACCCGGCTGGCCGCCCGCCTGCGCGGGGAGCTCGAACCGATCGACCTGGCGCCACACTTCACCGGCCCAACCCCTCAAGCCAGGCCAGCGCTGGCGCCCGCTGCGGCCATTTACGTGGCTGTGAGCGAGGGACAGGACGGGGCCATCGGGTGGGCCGCGGTGCGCGTCGCCGAGGACGGCGACCGGCAGGCGTGGCGCGGCGCCCGGGCCGGGGTCGGACCGGAGCGGCTCCTCGCGACCGCCCTCGGCCAGGCACTTCAGGGCCTCTCGCCGGAGGTGCCGGTCGTGCTCTGCTGCCCTGACGAGGCGTTCCTGAAGAGCCTGAAGCAGGAGGGCACCGCACCCGCCGAGGTCCTCATGCTCCGTGAAGCGATGAGCGTGCGGGAATGGCGGAGCACCGCCGTCGCCGCTGATGACCCGATGGCCCTAGAGTGCCTCGACCTCGCGGCCCGGGCCGCTGTCCCCGCCGTCGATCGCACGAGGCGCCCCCGGTAGCCTGAGCAGCATCAGCGGGGCTGTCAGGGCGACCACTGCGGCGCCCGCCAGCCAGCTTGCCCGCATCGATACGATGGTCGAAATCTGCCCGAAGATCAGGATGCCTGCTGTGTCCGACAGACTATCGGCCATGGAGAGCACGGAGAGAGCGGTCGCCCGGACGGTTGAGTCGACCCGGTCACTCACGGCCGCACCGCCCACCGTTTGCGCCACCGATGTCGCGGCCACGTGGCAGCAGAAGATCGGGAGGGCCATCCAGA
>JAQBPS010000433.1 GCA_028287415.1 Bacillota bacterium
CATCACCGAGTGGTGTCCCGCTGTTGCTGAGGCGGTGTCGCCGGAGAACCTCGCAGAGTTCGTGTGCCCGAGCAGCGAACCGGAGCTGGCCCGGGTCATATCCTGCGGCCCGTTTATCTGAGCAAAGCAGAACGGAGGGGGCAGGTCGCCCCTCCGTTAGATTTACTGATACAGGGAGCGGGCGAAGGCCAGTTCGGGGCGGTAGTCCTCCTCGGTCTCCACCGGCGTTTCCAGGCAGACAGGCAGACCATCGAAGGCGCCTGACCGGAGCAACCGGGCAATGCCCTCCTCACCGATGAACCCCTTGCCCAGGTTGGCATGCCGGTCCTTGTGGGCGCCGAAGTCGGCCTTGCTGTCGTTCAGGTGGATCGCCTTGAGGTGCTCCCAGTACCCGATCGACCGGGCATTTGCCACGAACTCGTCCCACGTTTCCGGGCGGTAGGCACCCGCTGCGAAGCCATGGCAGGTGTCAAAGCAGAAGCCGATGCGGTGGGGCTGTGCTACCCGGGAGCGGGTCTCGACGCACTGTTCCATGGTGGTGCCCAGCTCTGTGCCCTGTCCGGCGGTGTTCTCCAGCAGCAGCGTGCAGGCGCCCTTGTACTGCTCCAGGAGCATGTCCAGAGTTTCGACCATGCGGGTCATGCCGTACTCCTCACCCTGTGCCACGTGCTTGCCCATGTGGCAGACGCAGCCAACGGCGCCATATGCCTCAGCATTCTCAAGGTCCTGCGTGAGCGAAGCGATGGAGATTGCCTGAAGCTCGTCGTCGGGGGTGGAGAGGTTGGTAATGTAAGGCGCGTGGGCCACGGCCACGAGGCCATACTCCGCCATGAGCTTGCGGCCCTTCTCGGCCTGGACGGGATCGGCGGCCTTGCCCTTGAACGCCCGGGGGTTCTTGGTGAAGAACTGGAACGACTCACACCCGAGTTGGTGGGCGTTCTCTACGGTCGTGGCAAAGCCCTTTGCTATGCTGATATGGCACCCTAACTTCACGTATAAACACCTCGCGACCAGTATAACCCATCAGGGCTATCCCTGCATCTCGCCGCGCAGTGCTGTCGCAAAGCGGTGGTTCTGCTCCGGCGTCCCGATGGTCACGCGGATGCAGCTCGGGCGGCCGAACCCGGTGCCGGGCCGCACGATCACGCCCGCCCGCAGCAGCCCTTCGCAGACTGGCCCCGCCGGGCGGCCCAGGTCGATCATGAGAAAGTTCGCCTGCGTGGGAATGCAGTGCAGGCCCAGCTGCTCACACAGCCGGGCGAGGAAGGCCTTGCCGTCGCGGTTGTTGGCGAGGGTTGCGGCGAGGTGCTCCCTGTCTTCCAGGGCCGCCAGCGCGGCCGCCTGCGCCAGGGTGTTGACCGTAAACGGCTCCCGCACCAGGTAGAGCGGCTGCCAGATCTCCGGGCGGGCGATACCGTACCCCACGCGCAGCCCCGCCAGCCCGTATGCTTTCGAGAAGGTCCGCGTCAGGATCAGGTTCTCGTGCAGCCGCAGCAGCCCCAGCCAGTCGCCGCCCGACTCATCGAACTCATGGTAGGCCTGATCCACCACCACGAGTGTCTCCGGCGGGACCGCACCCATGAACGCGCGGAATTCCGCCTCGCTGACGACGGCGCCCGTCGGGTTGTTCGGACTGCTCAGGAAGATCAGCCGTGCGCCCGGTGCCAGGCGCACCATCGTCCGCAAGTCCATGCTCTCCTCCAGAAGCGGCACCTCGTCCACAATCGCGCCGAACAGCTCTGACACGGCCCGATAGTTCGGAAAGGAGCCGCCCGGCACCACTGTGCGGTCACCCGCACGCACATAGGCGGCGCCCAGCAGTTTCAGGATTTCGTCGGAGCCATTGCCCACCATGATCCAGTCCTCGGGGACGTCATGCCGCGCGGACAGTGCCTGGCGCAGCGCCCGGGCGCTCCCCTCGGGGTATATATGCACCTCGCCCGCCGCCTGCCGAATCGCCGCCACGGCACGGGGGGAGGCACCGAGCGGGTTTTCGTTCGAGGCGAGCTTCACCACATCCGCCAGGCCGTATTGTTGCTGCACATCGCCGATCGGCCTGCCGGGCACATAGGGTCTCAGGCGCACGACTTCGGGCCGTACCGGGAATACGGGCATGCATCTCCCTCCATTCGATCCGATATCATAAACTTCTCATAATGATGATACCACGCCGGGGGACCGGCGTGGCACCTGCTCAAATGTTATACTGGGTGGAAGCAACATTCATGCGCCGCCGCACATTACGATTTCAGGGTGGGGGGTGTTTGCTGCGCAGTCGAAATGCGGCATGCCGCTGCGAGGGCGGCCCTGGCTTCAGAGCTTCCTGGTAAGTGCGGCCACTGTGGGGGCCGCTCTGTGGCTGTGGTTCGGCCCCTGGCTCTGGCCGGGCATCCCCTGGCTGGTTATGGGGCTGCTGCCGTTTGTGATCGGTCTGTTTGTCCCGCGGGTGCCGCTCTTGTTCGCCATGCTTCCCCTGCTGGTGCCCATTGCCATCGAGGGGGGCGTCAGCGCAGCCCAGCTGCTCCGCGGTTTGGGCGCCACCTACATGGCCGCCGCATTTGGCATTCTCCTGCGCCGCCTTTTCTGAAACGCCTGCCCCCCGATCATAGCGAAGGCCTGGAA
>JAQBPS010000398.1 GCA_028287415.1 Bacillota bacterium
CGCAGGCACCGTCGACCAGGCGGCTGTGGCCGCCGAACTCAAAAAAACCAACACCATGACGCCCATGGGCCCGCTCGAGTTCAAGCCCTCGCAGAAGGCGAAGTACCAGGGATTCAGCCGCATGGTCATGTTCCAGTGGCAGAAGGACAGCAAAGTTGCGATGTGGCCGGCGGACGTCGCCGGCGGCAAGCTGGTCTACCCAAGGCTGCCCTGGGACAAGTAAGCTATGAACAATCTATCGCAGATTCTCGTGAACGGCCTGCTGATCGGTGGGGTCTACGCCCTCTCGGCCATCGGCCTCACCCTCGTCTTCGGCGTGATGCGGGTGATCAACTTCGCCCACGGTGAGTTCCTGATGCTCGGCGGCTACGCTTCGTACTACCTCTTCACGCTCTGGGGCATCGATCCCATCCTGTCCATTCCGCTGACCATCCTGCTGGTCGGCCCCATTGGGTGGCTGGTCCAGAAGTACCTCGTGGCGCGGGTGATGCACTCGAACCATCTCAATCAGATCCTGCTGACGCTTGGGATCTCCATCATCTTGCAGAATGCGGCGCTGCTGCTCTTCACGGGGGACCACGTCTCCGCGCCAGTCAGCTACGGTTCCAGCTCCGTCACCCTCGGTCCGGTGACAGTGGGCGTGGCCCGCCTGATCGCCTTCGGCCTGGGGATCGGTCTGTCAGCGCTCCTCTACATGATCCTCACGAAGACGGAGGTTGGCCGGGTGCTCCGAGCCGTGGCCCAGAATGACGTCTCGGCCCGGCTGATGGGGATCAACGTCGAGCAGATCTACCTGCTGACCTACGTCGTCTCGGCTTCGCTAGCGGCCGTCAGCGGGGCCTTGACGAGCGTGATCATGTACGTCCATCCGCTCGTCGGCTTCCAGTTCATCGTCAAGGACTTTGCGATTGTCGTCCTGGGGGGGCTTGGCTCCGTGCCCGGCGCCGTCCTGGGCGCCCTCCTCTTGGGCGTGGTCGAGTCCTTCGTCGGGACGGTCGTCCCGAACGGGGGCGGCTGGGCGGAAGGCATCTCCTTCGTGGCCATCATAGTCACCCTGCTCATTCGGCCCAAAGGGCTATTCGGCGTTGAATAATGAGTGAAAGGGGGCTCATTGTGGCTTTATTAAGGCGATACGCCGGGCTGATCATCTTCGCGGTCGTCATGCTCCTCTTCCCCTTTTTCGCCGACGACTACAGCCTGCACATTGGGGTGACGATCCTCATGGCGGCGGCGCTCGGCGCTTCCTGGAACTTGCTTACCCTGACCGGACAACTCTCCCTCGGCCACGCGGCCTTCTACGGTCTCGGTGCATACACGGCCGCCCTGTTGACGAGCAAACTCGGGACCCCACCCCTGCTGGCCATCCCCATTGGCGGGCTGGTCGCTGCGGCCAGTTCCCTGGTCATCGGGTCGATCACACTGCGGATGCGCGGCATCTACCTGGCGATTACGACCCTGGCCTTCGCCGAGGCCCTGCGGGTGGCCACGATCAACCTGCCCTCGATCACGAACGGGGCCGTCGGCGTTACGGTCAATGCGCTGTTTGACGGGGAGAAGGCCGGCGCTTACTTTGTCATGGCGGCCATCGCCTTCCTGATCGCACTGGGAACCCAGTGGATTTTTCAGTCGCCCCTCCACTTCGCCTTCACCGCGATCCGTGAGAATCAAGAGGCCGCAGCCATGCTGGGCATTGACCTGACGCGGTACAAGCTGCTCGCCTTCGGCCTGAGCGCTTTCGGCACGGGGCTCGTCGGTGGTTTTTACCCCTATTACGTCACATACATCGTGCCGGATAACGTTTTCGGGATGCATATCTCCGTCACCGCTCAGGTCTACGCCCTCTTTGGCGGGCTCTACACCGTGATGGGCCCCGTGGTGGGAGCCGGGGTGCTTGAGGTGATGAACGAATTCCTGCGGCAACACCTGGAGCAGGCCTCGCTTCTGGTCTACGGTGTCGTGCTGGTGGCGACAATCGTGTTCTTTCCCGGCGGCATCGTTGGCTCACTGAAGCAACTATGGCGCAGAAGGGAGGCGAAGCGTGCCCATGTTAAAACTACAGAAAGTCTGTAAGAACTTCGGCGGCCTGACCGCGACGGCAGACGTCTCCTTCACGGTGCCGCAGGGCGAGATCACGGCGCTGGTCGGCCCGAACGGCTCCGGCAAGACCACCCTCTTCAACCTGATCTCGGGCGTCTACGCCCCGGATCGAGGCGAAATTCACCTGGACGGTCGGCCCATCCACGGGTTGAAGCCCCACCAGGTATGCCACCTCGGTATCGGACGGACCTACCAGGTCGTCCAGCCGTTCGCGGGCATGACCGTGCTGGAGAACGTGATGGTCGGAGCGCTCTACGGTCGAGCGGGCGCGAAGCGGAATCTGGGAACGGCCCGCACCCAGGCCTTTGCGGTGCTCGAGCGGGTGGGACTCGTCGCCGCGGCGGCGCAGTCCGCCAGCAGTCTGACCCTCTCGGGCAAGAAACGGCTGGAGGTGGCCAAGGCCCTCGCGACGGACCCGCGCCTGTTGCTCCTTGATGAGGTGATGGCCGGACTCTCCCCGGCAGGGGTCGATGAAATGGTCGCCGTCGTCCGCGGGCTGCATGAGCAAGGGTTGACGATCATCCTGGTGGAGCACGTGCTGCGCGCGGTCATGAAACTGGCGCAGCGGACCATTGTCCTGCACATGGGCGCCGTCATTGCCCAAGGCGAGCCCGCCGTAGTGATGCGGGACCGCCGGGTCGTGGAGTCCTACCTCGGGGAGGAATACGCCAGTGCTCTTCATCGCTGATCTCTGTGCGTTCTACGGGGAGTTCCAGGCCCTCTTCGGCGTGAACATCACGGTGAAGCAGGGTGAAGTGACATCCATCGTGGGGCCGAACGGCGCCGGGAAGTCGACCCTCCTGCGGGCCGTCTCCGGCCTGGTGCGGACGGAGGGTCGCATCGAGTTTGAAGGCCAAAATCTGCGGAAAATCCCGGCCCACCGGATCGTCGACCTGGGGCTGGCCCATGTGCCGGAAGGGCGGGGCCTCTTTCCGTACCTGACTGTGCGCGAGAATCTGGAGCTGGGCTCCCACGTGCCGCGGGCCCGGCCATTCCGCGCGAAGAACATGGAATGGGTCTACCACCTCTTCCCCCGCTTGCTGGAGCGGGAGCGACAGCTGGCTCACACGCTCTCGGGCGGTGAACAGCAGATGGTCGCCATCGGACGCGGGCTGATGTCCCGGCCAAAGCTGCTGATCCTCGATGAGCCGTCCATCGGCCTGGCACCAAAGATGGTCTCAGTGCTCTTCAACGTCATCGAGGAGATCCGCCGCGAAGGGGTGACGGTGCTGCTGGTGGAACAGAATGTCCACCGCGCGCTGATGGCATCTGAGAGCGCCTATGTGATCGAGAACGGGGCGATGGTCCTCAGTGGTTCCGGCAGCGAACTGCTCCAGTCGCCCCAATTGCAAGAAGCATTTCTGGGCCTCGCCCAGGACGAAATGAGGTAGAGCGCATGCGCATTGATGACCTCACCGCCGACCCGATCCAGCTCCCGACCTACTCGCCGCCCCTGCACACG
>JAQBPS010000442.1 GCA_028287415.1 Bacillota bacterium
ACGGCCTGAAGTTCACCAAAGGCCAGCGAAATTAGGGGTGTGGAGCAGGAAGGCTGATAGTGGGTCGCGAAGGAGCTATCCATCCCGCTTTGCGTGAAGGAGGCCCGGCTTCACTGTGGCCACTGCGGTTGCGCGCCGTCATCGACCCCGGCGAGGCCGGGCCTGGTACCTGCTCGCCTGCCTGCTCCTCAGTACGGCCGGGGTGAGCTGTCTCCTGCTGAGCCCGCCTGGCGCCGTGCGCTGGGCGAGCGTTCTCCTGCTGCCCACGGCGGCGTGGTCTCTGCTTCACTGGCAGCAGTGCGTCGTTCAGGCCAGAGCCCGCATGGCAATCGGCAGGCGGCTTTCGCGCTTGCCCGCCGACTTCCTTGTCCTGCATGGCGTGGTGATTCCCTCGCCCTGGGGCGTGATCGAGGTCGACCACCTGATTCTCTCCCGTTTCGGCATCGTCGTTGTCGGCGATGGACCGACGCCGGGCTGGATGCTGGAGCGGGTCGAAGCGGTCCGCTCGCTGCTGTTCGCCCGCGGGCTGGCGCAGCCGGGCCTCCCAATGCGACCGCTCATCCTGCTGCCGCCCGGGGCGGCTCAGCCCCACCGGGCCGACCGGGACGCCTCCGCCATCCGGGTGGAGCAGCTCTCGCTGGAGCACCTGGCGCCCAGCCGCCTCCCGGTGTTGACGGCCAGTCAGATTCAGCTGATTGCCCGCTCCCTCGCTGGTGAGCGTTTTGCCGCCTAGGAAAAAAGTGAAGCGGTTGCCTGTGCGGCAACCGCCTTTTTATTGCGTTCAGCCCTCGCCCCGGGAGCGGCGTCCGTCCAGCCAGCACTTCCGGCAGCGGGCCTCATACTTGTCGCCCGCACCGATGGAGACATCCTCCGTCTTGGCCAGCAGCGCAAACGGCTTGGTGGCGGGTTCCCCGCAGACCACGCACACACCGTACACAGAGGTAATGTTGTCAGCAATGGTGAGCAGTTGCGGCATGATGCCGAACGGCTTGCCCTCGGACGTCTGCGAAAGGCCTGCCAGGATGATGTAGTGCCCCCGGTTGGCCAGGTCCTGCACCGCATCCACGAGCGACTGGTCGTAAAACTGCGCTTCATCGATCGCGATCACGGATGGTTTATGCATCTCTGCATACCACAGGATCTCCATCGGATTGTCCGTATGAATCGCCTCAAACCGGACCCCGTCGTGGGACATGATCACCTCGTCCTCCGAATAACGACGGGCCATGTTCGGCTGGAACACGGCAGCGGTCCGCTTCGCCAGCACAAAGTTCCGTACCCGGCGGATCAGCTCCGTGGTCTTGCCGGCATACATACTGCCTGACGTAATCAGGTCGATCCAGCCATAGTTCAAGTTCCGATGCAACGAGTGGACCCCCTCTGGCTTGTTCAGCTAGAAGAGGTTCGAGGCATCGCCATGCGAATCCTTCGCTCCCACCCCGATTCTGCCGTTGCCGATAACTTCCGATCTACCTGCCGATGCCCCCTTCCGCCCGGCCTTCCGGCACCTGTGAGCGGAAGAAGTCCGCCAGGCCCAGCGCCATCGCCGTTGCCAGCGTACGCTGGTAGGCGGGATCCTTCAGTTGCCCTTGCTCATGGGCGTTCGTCAGGAACCCGACCTCCACCATGGCCGCAGCCACCGGCGATGTCCGCAGCACGAAGTAGTTGGCGGGCAGGGCGACCCGCGTCGTCGGCGTCAGCTTGCGGAGCCGGTTCTGGATCGCCAGGGCCAGCTCCTGGCCGGCGGGCATGCCGTCCTTCTGGTAGAAAGTCTGGGCACCCCAGCAGTTGCACCCATCTTTGTTGGCGTGAATGCTCACATACACATGGGCCCCGTGTTGTCCCACCAGGGCGACGCGGCGTCCCAGCTCCTCACGGATCGGGCCGCCCAGATCCACGTCCTCGTCGCGGGTCATGACCACCGTCGCCCCCTGCTCCTCCAGCAACCGCTTCAAGGTCAGCCCGATCTCCAGCACCAGGTGCTTCTCCAGGGTGCCCCGCACCACCGCCCCGGGATCATCGCCACCGTGGCCCGGGTCCAGCACGAGCACCCGGCCCCGGAGCCACCGCCCGGCATCCTTCAACTGTGCGTCAACCATGACCGTCCGAGCGCCGGTCCAGGCCGTCCGCACCACCGCCGCCATCAACAGCAACGCCAGGCCGGCAATTGCGGCCTGGCGCCAGGCATAACGCCGCACCAGCCTCTCCCCCTCGCGGGAAAAGCCTATGCGGTTTGTCCATGGGACTAGAACGGCTTCCAGCCCAGGCCGAAGATCGCCCGGGTGATCAGGTCCAGCACAAACACAGCCGATGCGGCCCACCCCAGGCGGACCGCCACGCTGATGAACCGAACCTGTGCCGCTGCCTGCGGGCTTTCGCTCCGCCCCAGGCTGAGCATGAAAGCGAGCAGCGGTGCCAGGAAGAAGAGTGCGGCTACCCACTCATCCAGGGTCACGATGAGCGGCAGCACAGGCCGGCCGGCCGCCGCCGCCCAGATTCCCCCGCCGGCGGCCAGCGCGATCCAGAGTCCGACCCCCGGCACCAGCGTGCGAAGCCTCTGCCCGCGCATAGCTATTGCAGCTTGCATCATGATTCCCTCCGTGTGGAAAAGCCCGTGGCGAATATACGCCACGGGCTTGTGTAATGCAATTAACGCTTGGAGAACTGCGGGCGCTTACGGGCCTTCTTCAGGCCGTACTTGCGGCGCTCCTTCATGCGCGGATCGCGGGTCAGGAAGCCAGCCTGCTTCAGGACCGGGCGGAAGGTTGCGTCCAGCTTCAGGAGGGCCCGGGAGATGCCGTGACGGACAGCGCCGGACTGACCGGAAACGCCACCGCCGATCACGGTAACGATCACGTCATACTTGCCAGCGACACCAACGACATTCAGAGGGCTGGTGGCGAGCATCTGCAGGGTCTGCAGACCGAAATAATCCTCAAGAGTGCGGCCATTCACGGTAACAGTGCCGGTGCCGGGAACCAGACGGACCCGGGCAACCGCGTTCTTGCGGCGGCCGGTGCCCCAATACTGAGCGAGAGCAGTCGTCATAGGTTGCATGCCTCCTTCCGATTAAATCTCGAGCTTCTCGGGCATCTGCGCCGCGTGCGGGTGCTCGGGGCCAGCATACACCTTCAGCTTGCGGTACATGTCCGCACCGAGGCGGTTGTGCGGAAGCATGCCCTTGATCGCGAGTTCGAGAGCCCGGGTCGGGCGCCGCTCCAGCAGGTCCTTGGCAGCGACTTCCTTCATGCCACCGGGATAGCCGGTGTGGCGGCGGTAGATCTTGTCGGTCATCTTATGGCCGGTCAGGTGGATCTTCTCGGCGTTGACGATGATCACAAAGTCACCGGTGTCCGTGTGCGGCGTAAAAGTGGGCTTATGCTTACCACGAAGAATGGCAGCGATCTGGGAGGCGAGGCGGCCCAGGGTCTTACCCTCGGCATCAACCACTAACCACTTCCGCGTTACATTCTGCGGATTGGCCATGAATGTCGTGTTCACTGGATTCCCTCCTACGGTAAATCAAAAGAGAAACGGAGCCTGATCTATAGGAACGGTCACGCTCGGCGTACACGCCTTACCGGGGACATGAGGTCCGAGACGCGCCGTGGTGGAACGAAATGACTTGCTTGAGTGCGAGGTCAACCTGTAATAGTGTACATGGAGAAGCAAACGCTGTCAAGGTACGCGGTTGTAGGCTCCGCACCCAATTAATCGTCGTCGCCGGCGTCTAATTGCTGCCAGGGTGCGCGCTTCGGTCCGTCGCCGTAGTGCACCGCCTCCAGGCAGAGCCCATGCGCCGGCAAGGTCCGGCCGGCGAAGGTCCGCTCCCCTGAGTCAAGCGCATGGCGCACGTCTACGACCGTTCGACGACCACTGCCCACCTCCAGCAGTGTGCCGGCAATAATGCGCACCATGTTGTACAAAAAGCCGTCTGCCGCAACGTCCATATAGATCAACGGCGCCGCACACGCGAGGTCCAGGCGGGTGATCGTCCGGGTCGACGTCTTTGCCGCGCCGCCCGTGCTGCGAAACGCAGCGAAGTCGTGCTGTCCTGCCAGCAGAGCGGCAGCTGCCCGCATGCGGTCGAGATCCAGCGCTTTCGCCCAGTGGTAAGCGTATAGTCTGCTCATGGGCGACTGGAACGGTGCGTGCTCGAACGTATAGCGATAACGCTTCGACACGGCCCAGTAACGGGCGTGGAAGTCATCCGGCACCACTTCCGCCCCCACCGCCCGCATGTCATCAGGCAGGCGCTGGTTCAAGGCATAGGGCCATCGATCCACCGGGATGCGGCTCTCCGTGCGGAACTGCACGACCTGCCCCCGTGCGTGGACCCCGGCGTCGGTGCGGCCCGAAGCTGCGCCGATCCGGAAGGCCGGGTCGCCCGTCAGCCCGCGCAGGGCCTGCTCCAGCTTCTCCTGGATCGTCACCCCGTTGGGCTGTCGCTGAAAGCCGGCGTAGGCGGTACCGTCGTACTGAAGCGTCAGCTTGATCGTAACCATCGGCCGCCTAGCCCCTCCCCGTCACCCTCAAGCCTACAACGGCGACCGTAAACAGCACCAGGATGGCCCAGGCCCTGTAGTCAGCACCCGAGAATGCCAGCTGCTTCATCTTCGTTCGCCCGGTGCCGCCCCGATAACCGCGGGCCTCCATGGCCGTGGCCAGCTCATCCGCCCGCCGGAAGGCGGCCACAAAGAGCGGGACCATCACCGGAATCAGGCCCTTCGCCCGGTTGATCAGGCTCCCGGAACGGAAGTCCGCACCCCGGGCCTCCTGGGCCCGCATGATCCGGTCCGCCTCCTCGACCAGCGTCGGGATGAACCGCAGGGCAATCGTCATCATCAGAGCCAATTCGTGCGCCGGCACCCCGAGGGGCGCCAGGGGCCGCAGGAGCCGTTCCAGACCATCCGTCAACAGAATCGGGGACGTGGTCAGGGTCAGGAGCGACGCCGACACCACGAGCAGCACAAGCCGCACGGCGGCGACGGCAGAGAGCACCAGCCCCTCCCTGGTAATCGCCCATCGCCCGATCTGGAACAGCGGCTCACCCGGCGTCAGAAAGGCATTAAACAGTACGGTAATCGCCATAAAGATCATAATCGGCTTCAAGCCGCGGAGGATGAACTTCACCGGCACCCGGGAGAGGGCCACCGCAATCATCGTGAACAGCGCCACCAGCAGATAGCCGGGAAAGTAGCGGGGGAGGAAAATGGCCACGCTCAGCAAGAGCACGGCAATAAGCTTCGTGCGCGGGTCAAGCCGGTGAAGATAGGAGTCCCCCGGGAAGTATTGCCCGATGGTGACAGCCTGCAGGTTCACCCGCGACCACCTCCCGCCTTGGTGCGAAGGGACTTGCGGATGGCCTCTACAGCCTGCTCTATGGTGACAGCCCCCGCCGGAAGTTCCCACCCCCGGCTGCGCAGCATGTCGATCAGTTGCACCGCCGCCGGCACGCCGAGACCGATCGCCTCAAGCTCTGCCCGTCGACTGAACAGCTCTGGTGGGGTCCCCAGCATGTGCACCTTGCCCCGGTGCATCACCAGCACCTTGTCCGCCATCAGGGCCACGTCATCCATGCTGTGCGAGACCAGCACCACGCTCATCCCCAGGGCCGGGAAGGCCCCCACCAGGGAGAGGATCTCCTCCCGTCCCCGCGGGTCCAGGCCCGCCGTGGGCTCGTCCAGGATCAGCACGCGCGGTTCCATGGCCAGCACTCCTGCGAGCGCCACCCTGCGTGCCTGCCCGCCTGAGAGGCCGAACGGCGACCGGTCCCGGAAGCTCTCGTCCAGTCCCACCCGCTCCATCGCCCTGCGAACACGCCGCTCCACCTCATCTGCCGGGAGCTTCATGTTGCGCGGGCCAAAAGCGATATCCTCATGAATGGTCTCGCCGAAGAGTTGGTACTCCGGGTACTGGAACACCAGGCCCACCTTCTGGCGGACCTGCCGCAGGTTAGCCGCCCGGGCGGACAGGTCAATCCCGTCCACCAGCACCTGGCCCTGCGTCGGCTTCAGGAGGCCATTCATGTGCTGAATCAACGTCGACTTGCCGGACCCCGTCGGCCCGATAATCCCCCAGAACTCGCCATCAGGAATCTCCAGATTTACATCATCCAGCGCATGCCACTCGTACGGTGTGCCAGGCTGATAGGTATAGCTTACGTGGCTGAGCGTAATTGGCATAGCGCCTCCACCAGTTCTTGCAACGTCAGAATCCCTTCCGGCAGCGGCACGCCCTCTGCGCGCAGGCGCTCGGCGGCTGATACGGCAGGCGGCACATCCAGGCGGAACGCCCGCAGCTGATCGGCCTGGTTAAAGACCGTGCGCGGCGGCCCCTCCAGCTGCACCTGACCGTCCGCCATCACGATCACCCGGTCGGCGAGGGCCGCCTCTTCCATAAAGTGCGTAATCCAGACCACCGCCATGCCGAGCTCCCGATTCAGCCGGTGCACCACGTCCGCCACCTCGCCCCGCCCCGAGGGGTCCAGCATGGCGGTCGGCTCGTCCAGCACAAGGCAGGCCGGGCGTAAGGCCAACGCCCCCGCTATGGCGACTCGCTGCTTCTGCCCGCCGCTCAGCAGGTGAGGCGCCCGCTCCCGCATGTGACTCATGCCCACAGCGGCGAGCGCCTCAGCGACTCGCTGGCGAATTTCTTCCGGAGGGCGACCCTGGTTCTCCGGCCCGAAGGCCACGTCCTCCTCCACCACGGCAGCCACGATCTGGTTGTCGGGGTTCTGGAAGACCATGCCCACGCGGTCCCGGATCGCCCAAAGCTGCTTCTCCTCCCGGGTGTCCATGCCGTCAACCAGTACGGTGCCATCCCGAGGCAGCAGCAGTGCATTCAAGTGCCGCGCCAGGGTCGATTTGCCGGAACCGTTCATGCCGAGCACAGCGACAAACTCACCCGGCCTGACCGCCAGGTTGACATGGTTAAGGGCCAGCCGGATCTGCTCTGCTGTCGTATCGGCGGTCGGGTATGCGAAAGAGACCTGGTTTACGGCAATGTAAGACTCGTCCATTTGCGGCCGACGCCTCCCGACTCCTCTGGTATCATCTCAGACTACGGTAACAAACCAGGGGGCACAGTGCAAGGGCCGTCCCTGCGGATCGCAAAAAGCGGCGAGCCCACGGGGGGCTCGCCGCCTTTGACTGATACGAGAGCGTTAAACCAGCTCGAGGATCGCCATCGGAGCCGCGTCGCCCTTGCGGACGCCGGTCTTGATCACCCGGGTGTAGCCGCCCTTGCGCTCGGCATACCGCGGAGCGATGTTCTCGAACAGCTTCTTCACGACCGACTCGTCGTAGATGAAAGCGAGGGCCTGCCGGCGAGCGTGAAGGTCGCCGCGCTTCGCGAGAGTGATGAACCCCTCAGCGATGCCCTGGATCTCGTTCGCCTTGCCCTCGGTGGTCTCGATCCGCTCCTTGTCGAACAGAGCGGTCACGACGGTGCGGAACAGCGCCTTACGGGCAGAGCTGTCACGACCGAGCTTCTGGTACTGAGCCATGTATTTCACCCCTGTCGTCAGTGGATAGACGGAGCTGGCTCAGCCAGCCCCGGTCGTTTACTCCTCGGATTCCCGCAGACCCAGTCCGATCGCGGCGAGCTTCTGCTTGACTTCCTCAAGCGACTTCTTGCCGAGGTTACGGACCTTGATCATCTCTTCATCCGACTTGGCGCAGAGCTCCGCCACGGTGTTGATACCGGCCCGCTTCAGGCAGTTGTAGGAACGCACCGAGAGGTCGAGCTCTTCGATGGTCATCTCCATCAGCTTGTTACGGTCGTTCTCATCCTTCTCCTGCATGACCTCAATGGTATCAGCATCGTCGGTCAGGGAGAGGAAGAGCTCCAAGTGCTCCTTGAGAATCTTGGCGCCCCAGGAGCAAGCCTCGTCCGGCTTGATCGTCCCGTTCGTCCAGACCTCGAGGGTCAGCTTGTCGTAGTTAGTCCGGTTACCAACCCGGGTGTGCTCGATGGTGTAGTTCACACGGCGGATCGGACTGAAGATCGAGTCCACCGGGATCACGCCAATCGGCATATCCGGGCCCTTGTTCTGATCAGCGGGGACATAACCCCGCCCCTTGCCAACCATAATCTCGGCAATGAGGCGGCCGCCCTTATCCAGGGTGGCGATGTGCAGGTCCGGGT
>JAQBPS010000446.1 GCA_028287415.1 Bacillota bacterium
CAGCCAGCCCTCAAACGGGCCGATGGCGGCGCCCAGCAGAGGGTACTCCTGCCGGTTGATCGGGGTGAGCATCGCCCGGCTCCCCACGACGGCGCCCGCCACGACATCGGAATGGCCGTTCAGATACTTCGTGGCCGAGTAAACCGAGAGGTCAATGCCAAAGTCGAGCGGGCGCTGGAGCAGCATGCTGCTGTAGGAGTTATCGATGATCGTCTTGATGCCGCGTGACCGGGCCAGCCCCGCCACCGCCGGCAGGTCCTGCAATTTCATGAGATAGGAGCTCGGCGACTCCAGGTAAAAAAGGCGGGTGTTCGGCCGCAGCGCCGCCTCAAAGTGGGCCAGCTCCGTGCCATCCACAAATGTCGTCTCGACGCCGAACCGGGGCAGGTAGTCCGCCATAAAGCTGCGGGCCGGGCCATAGACAGTGTCGAGCGAAACGATGTGATCCCCCGCCCTGACGCAGGAGAGAATCGCCGCCGAGATCGCCGCCATGCCGGAGCCGAAGAGCCGGCAGGCCTCGGCGCCCTCGAGTGCGGCGATCTTTTCCTCTGCCACCTGCACGGTGGGGTTGTTCCCGCGTGTGTAGATGCAGTGATCGTCGGGGTTGGCGAATGCCTCCTCAAGCGCCTCGTAGCTCTCAAAAACGAAGGTGCTTGTCTCCACGATCGGCGGAGCGGCGGCGCCCAGGAAGCGGAACGGGTCGTCGCCGGCGTGGGTGGCCAGGGTCGCGATGCGGTCGCTGTGGGGACGACGTTTGCCGGAGTCGATCTGCGACACGGGAATCCCTCTCTCTGCTCGTCATGGTGATCACTGTTTTGACAAGGTGATGACGAATTCCTCTGACAGGCTCCCGTCGCCCTGCGACCGCCACGCGCATAGGCTGAGGCCGAGGTGATCTCTTGGCGATCATCCCCGTCTATGTCGACATCCTGCGGGCGCTCGCCGGCACGCCGCCCGGCACCCCGGTCTGGCCCCGGTTCGAGGCGCACGCCTACATTCCCCACCGGGGCTTCTTCGAGGGGCTGCTCGAAACGTACGGCGCGCACATGTATGGCGAGATGGGCTTGCCGGGCGCGGTCGAAATGGCCGCGCCGATGCTCCAGCAAGCGCTGGCGCCCGCCGCCGCCTACCACATGGAGGAGCGCTGCCACCGGCTGCTGGAGACCGCTGCGCCCCTGCTGCCCGGCATCACCCCTAACCTCTACCTGGGGACCTTGCTGTTCATGGCCCCGGCGGCGACGCTCTCCGTGCTGCACCGCCCGGCCATGGCGCTCGGGCTGGAGCGGTTCCACCCCAACCCGCCGCCCAGCGACGAGAAGCTGCTCTACCACCCCGACGAGGTCGCCGAGATGATCCCGCATGAGGCTGCACATGCCGCCCGCATGCAGGTGCTCGGCCTCCCCCCGACCCCGCGAAAGCTCTCGCTGCTCGACATGGTGATGCTCGAGGGGACGGCCCTCACCTTCACCGACCTGCTGCTGGGCCGGCAGACGCTCGCCACCTTCATGCCGCCGCCGCAGATGGCGTGGCACCAGGCGCATGAGCCTGAAGCCCGGGAAGCCGCCGCCGCCGAGTTCGATGCGACAGGGATGGACCCGTTCCTCAAGTACTTCTCCCACCACTCGCCGGTCAGCGGCTACTATGTCGGCTATAGCTATTGCCGGGACTATCTGCGCAAATATGGCGCAGGCAGCATCAGCGAGCTGGTGGCGCTGCCGTCGGCGGAGATTCTCCAGCGGCTCTCATAAGCGCTTCCCGACCACCACCCGCTCGCCGTGAAAGCCGCTCCCCGTAAACATGGCGAGGCTCGACTGGTTGTGGAGCGCCACCTGAGCCACCAGGCCGTGACAGCCGCTCCCCCGGGCGTACTCCGCAGCGCTCTCCAGCAATGCGCGGCCAACGCCCCTCCCCCGGAGCGCCGGGTCGGTGAATATGTCCATCACCACGATCTCCGGCTCGGCCGTGAATGGGTTCGGCTGGGGCATCAGCAGGGCGTAGGCGGCGGGCCCGGGCATCGATGGAGACGGCCAGTCCACCACGAGAATGGTGGTCTGGGGCACCGCCAGCGCGTTCTGGTACATCTGGCGTAGCTGCCCGGCCACCTGCTCATACCCTGCCGCCGGGGCCTCGCGGCCGACGACCTGGGCGAGGGCGGTCTGGACGCCCCGCTCCACGATCCCGGGCAACTCCGTCAGGCGGTACGGGCGAACTGAGAGCATGCGCATCCCTCCACAAGCTAAGCCTATGGCCGATGGCGAGGACGCATCACTCTCGCCCTTGGCGGGAAGGGTCCGCCCGGATATACTCAAAGGGAAAGGAGGCGTGTCCATGGACGACCAATCCTGGCAGATCGCTACCGTAGAGCGGGGCAAGCCACGCGTTTACATTCAGCAGTTCCTGGATCTGAGATTGCCTGAGCCGGAATACAAAGATATCTGCAAGAAAATGGGGCTCGAGAAGCCCTTTGATGAAGATTCCGCCATGCGGGTCATGGAGCAGTACCTGGAGGATCTGGATGACGGTTCGCAGGCCGATGCGGTCCACATCCAGCGTGGGGACGGCATCGTCGTGCTGATGACGGTGGTCTCCTACCCCTTCAAGCAGGAGACGTTTGACCGGCTCCACGCAGCACACCTCGCCAAAAAGGCGCTCGGGGCGGCGGAGTAAGCCCCCGGGGCTCAGGCACAGAAAACGGGCACCCATCTGTACAGGATGGTGCCCGTTTTGCTATGTGCGGGGGCCGTGATGCAGGCTTCGTGCTCGCAGCGACGTGACGCCTTACTTCCCGAACTGCCGCTGTGCACCGTGCATGGTCGGCCCCACATACGCGTATAAGTGGTGGTCAGCCGCTCCGCCTCGAGGACGTACTTGGCGCCGGCCTCATGGATCACCGCCGCCGCTTCCTTCATGTCGCGGGTCGATGACGACGTTCTTCAACTGGTACTTGTCGATCGTGTGCGCGACCAGCTCGATCGGCTCCACCCAGCCCAGCATGCCGGTCTTGACCGCATCGATGCCGATGCCGTCCAGGACGCAGGTCAGCTGCGTTTCGATCGTGGAGAGCGCGACTGGGAAGACCTGATGGGCCCACTCATTGTGCGGGTCCATCGCCACGATGGTCGTGAGGACCGACATACCGTAGACGTCCCGCTCCTGGAACGTCTTGAGGTCAGCCTGTAGGCCGGCGCCGCCGCTGGTATCGGAACCGGCAATGGTCAGTGCCTTTTTCAATGTCATAATGACTCCGCCTACTGTGCATGGTTATCCAATATCGCTGCTTATGTTGTCGCTCTTCAGACTGTCTGGTCAACAGCCAACTCCGCAGCGGCGTTGCCCGCCAAACGGAGCTGCGGTGTGACGACACGCTTGATCCAGAAGAAGCCGACCACACAGAAAAGCCCTGTCAATATAAAGACGAACCGCGTGTCAATGTAGGAAGCAATCCAACCGGCCAGCAGCGGCCCGATCGATGCGCCGGCCGCACCGGCCGCCTGGTTCAGGCCGAACGCCCTCCCGCGCAGAGGCCTGGGCACGACAGTCGCCAACAGGGCGGCGACCCCCGGATCGATGGCGGCGCCCGCCGCACCGGAGAGCAGGCGCAGCCCCCCCAGCGTGCCGGGCCCCCTGACGAAGGTCTGGAGGAAATAGAGTCCCGCAGAGGCCAGGAGCCCGGTGGCGATCGTCTGCTCGAAGCCGACCCGCTCCCCGCGCCGGGCCCACCACGGCGCCAGGAGAATAAACGTCACGCCAGGGAGTGAGAAGAGCAGGCCGGCGAGCCAGCCCGGTGCATTCGCACCGGCAATCTGCTTGACGAAGGGGACCAGCACGGGCTCCAGGGCCATTGATGCGGCCTGGGAGAGGGCGGTGATCAGCACGATCGCCATCAGCAGCCGGTGCGATGTCGCCGCGTGCAGTTCGCCCAGCAGGCTGCTCTTGCCCAGTGCCGGGGGCGTGAACTCCTCCTTGACGGTGACCAGCACGAGGCCGATGGCGATGGCGAGCATCGCCGCAGAAGCCCAGGATGCGCCCCGGATCCCGATCCAGTCGGAGAGGACGCCGCCCACAACCGGGCCGATGATCGCGCCCGTCGGGTAGCCGGTCTGCACAATGCCCAGCGCTCTGCCGACGTCCCTGGGCGGCGTCGACACGCCCACCAGGGCGATCGCCATCGGCGTGAAACCGGTCAGCAGGCCGATCAGCATCCGGACGCCAAACAGTCCGAACGGCCCCGTTACCAGGGCCATCCCCACATAGCCGAGCATCAGGCAGACGCCCGCGCGGAGCATCATCATCCGGCGGCCGTAGCGGTCGCCAACGGCACCCCAGATCGGGGCCATCACCATCGCACATAGAGAGGAGACCGCAATGATGATGCCGGACCAGAGTTGCGTCCCGTGAGTGACGCCCAGCTGCTCCAGGTAGACCGGCGTGAAGGGCATCACCATCGTCCAACAAATACCTGCGATAAATACTGCGAGCCATAATACGTATACGTTCTTTTTCCACTGCGGCAAAGCCGATGACGCCTCCCTTTCTACCCTGAAAAGGTTGGCGTTGACCTGGCCGGAATCCTGCCTACCGTGACTGGGTACGATGTGGGAGAAATTTTTATGGCCACGGATTTCACAGATTACACGGATTTCCAGAGCCCGAGACGGATTTTACGTGTGGTTGGAAACTGAAAGGTCGGGACTCAGGGGTTTTTTTTATATATATAAAGACACCTGAGTCCCGACCTCACAGATGATCCCCTTGCGCGGCATTCGTGACTGCCCGGGGTAATATCAAGGGCTACCAGGACTTCAGGAAATCGCTGTCGAAAGATTTTGCAGCGGACAAGAACTTGCTGGTCGTGGAGCGGGACAAGAGGTAGGTGTCCGGGATGACAGGGACCATTCTGCTGATCTTGGTCGCAGTTGTGGTTGGCGCCATTCTAGGCGTTCTGGCGGCGCGGCGGCGTGGCCAGAGTCCCAGCAAGTCCAGTGACGGCCCACCGGCTGGACCCTGGGCATGGGACGCTGGCGCTGTCGCTGCTGGTGTCGTCCTCGGGAGCTACTTGCGGCTGACCCTTGGCAGAACTGCCCCTGGTCTGACTCAGACACTGGTGTCGCTTGCAGGCTTGCTGATTGTCGGAAGCCTCACGTTCGTTCGCTGGCCGAAATCATCGCCGATGCGCGGCTTGGTGCTACCGCTCATTGAGCTTCTGGTCGCTGCCTGGGGCGCTTCTGGCACTGCACCGATGTAGGGCAAAAAGAAAGGACCGGGGAAATGCCCCCGGTCTTATTCTTTAGTTGCCCCCGGTAAGCTCGGGCCTTACTGGGACAAGGCCCGGCCGACGCCCTCGAAAATCGGAGATAATTCGGTGGGGCCAAGTGTCTCACCTAGGTTGACACAGAGGGTTCGTTGCGAAGATTTCCGGAGCCCAGGTCGAATCGGTCGGAAACTGAAAGGGCGGGACTTGGCTGTTTTAATATATATAAAAAAACCTGAGTCCCGACCTCACACATGATCACCCAAGGAAAATCCAACCTGGGCTCCGAAAATCTTAGCCATCCGCAAATCCGCGTCAATAAAAGAGACCCGACTCCCCCCTACCACAGGAAACCTCACCCCGGTAGGCGAAGTCTTTGTGGTATAGACCAGGTGAAAGGAAGTCCCGCCATGTCAAACCCCGAGATGCTGCGTGCGCTGAAAGCGATCGTCGGGACAAACTGGTGCCTTGATACCCCGGCGGACCTCATGGCCTACTCTTATGACGCCACCCCCCTCTACCAGCATGTGCCGGACGCCGTCGTGGTGCCCGGCACCGTGGAAGAGGTTGCTGCTGTGATGAAGGTTGCCGAAGAGCACCGGATCCCGATCGTGCCCCGCGGCTCCGGCACCAACCTTTCTGCGGGGACCGTGCCCACGAGCGGTGGCCTTGTCGTCGGGCTCAACCGGCTCAACCAGGTGAAGGAGATCGACCAGGAGAACATGACCGCGACCTTCGAACCCGGCGTGGTCACGGCCAAGTTTCATCAGCAGGTGGAGGCCGTGGGCCTCTTCTACCCGCCCGACCCGGGCTCGATGACGATCTCCACCCTGGGCGGCAACATCGCCGAGTGCGCCGGCGGCCTCCGCGGGCTGAAGTATGGCGTCACCAAGGACTACATCATCGGCCTACAGGCCGTCCTGGCAGATGGGCGCATCCTCCAGATCGGCGGCAAGAACGCGAAAGATGTCGCCGGGTATGACCTCGTCAAGCTGTTCGTCGGCTCCGAGGGCACGCTGGGCCTGGTTACCGAGGCGACCGCCCGGCTGATCCCCCTCCCCGAGACGCGGCGGACCGCGCTCGCCATGTTCACCGACCTGACCGGCGCCGCCCGCAGCGTCAGCCGGATTATCGCCGCACGCATCATCCCGGCGACGCTGGAGTTCCTGGACAACGCCACCATCCGGGTCGTTGAGGACTACGCCCGGATCGGGCTCAACACGGAGGCCGGCGCCCTGTTGCTCATGCAGCAGGACGGTACGGAGGCGGTCAGCGAGCGGGACATTGCCCGCATGGCCGCCATCTGCAAGGAAGAGGGCGCGTTCGAGGTCCGGCTCGCGCAGGACCCGGTCGAGGAGGCCGCACTGATGTCCGCCCGGCGGGCTGCGCTGTCGGCGTTGGCGCGCAAGAAGCCGACGACGATCCTGGAGGATGCGACCGTGCCCCGCAAGCACCTCGCTGAGATGGTCGAGCAGATCAACCGCATCGCCAGAAAGTACAGCGTGGAGATCTGCACCTTCGGCCACGCCGGCGACGGCAACCTGCACCCGACCTGCATGACGGACGAGCGGGACCGGGAGGAGATCCACCGGGTGGAGCAGGCGTTCGAGGAGATCTTCGACGCGGCGCTCCGCCTGGGCGGCACGATCACCGGCGAGCACGGGGTGGGCGAGGCGAAGGCCGGCTTCCTTGAGTGGCGGGTCGGTAGCACCGGCATCGAACTGATGAAGGGGATCAAGGCGGTCTTTGATCCGCATCACCTGCTCAATCCGGGCAAGCTGTTCGCCCGGGAGAACCGGCGGAGGGTGGTGGTCCGCTCATGAGCGAGGCGAAGCTGACCGCTCATCTCGATGAAGAACTGCTGAATAACTGCATGCGCTGCGGGTTCTGCCTCCCGGCCTGCCCGACCTACCGGCACCGGGAGATCGAGTCGGCCTCGCCGCGGGGGCGCATCGCCCTGATGCGGTCGGTCCATGAGGGCAAGCTTGAGATCGAGCAGATCGCTGACCAGCTGGACCTGTGCCTGGGCTGCCGGGCCTGCGAGCCGGTCTGCCCGGCGGGCGTGCCCTACGGCCAGATCCTCGAGCAGGGCCGTGCGATGCTGACCGAGGCCCGGGCGAATCCGTGGCCGGTGCGGTTCGCCTACCGCTGGGTGCTGGGCACCCCCCTGGGGATCAAGCTGGGCGGCTGGGGGCTGTGGCTCTACCAGAAGAGCGGCCTGCGCAGGCTGGCCCGCAAGCTGAACCTGGTGGAGCGGGTGGCGGGTCCGGGGCTGGCGGCCATGGAGCGGGCGGTGCCGGAGGCGGCGTCGCCGGTGCGCCGGGCCAAAGTAGCGCGGGTCACGTCGGCCGCCGGCGAGCGCAAGGCCCGGGTCGGGTTTTTCCTGGGCTGTGTCTCGGACATGGTCTTCTTCGAAACGAATGCCGCCGCCATCAAAGTGTTGGCAGCGGCGGGGTGTGAGGTCTCTGTGGCGCCCGGTCAGGGCTGCTGCGGCGCCGTCCACGGCCATGCAGGCGAGCATGGCACGGCAGTTGCGCAGGCGAAGCGGAACATCGCAGCGTTCGAGACG
>JAQBPS010000456.1 GCA_028287415.1 Bacillota bacterium
ACAGCGGGCCGCGATGGGGCACCCGACCTTCGATGCCCTCGGGCACCAGCTTCGGCGCATCAGCCTGGAAGTACCGGTCGCCGGAGCCCTGCTTCATGGCGCCCATGGAGCCCATGCCACGGTAAACCTTGAAGGAGCGGCCCTGGAAGATCTCCATATCGCCGGGGGACTCGTCCGTGCCGGCAAAGAGGCTGCCGAGCATGACGGTGTTGGCGCCGGCGGCGATCGCCTTGACAACGTCGCCAGAGTACTTGATGCCACCGTCGGCGATGATCGGGGTGCCGGTCTCCTGCGCCGCCCGGGCGCACTCGGCAATGGCCGTCACCTGGGGCACGCCGATACCCGCAACCACCCGGGTCGTGCAGATCGAGCCCGGCCCGATGCCGACCTTGACCGCGTCTGCGCCCGCCTCGATCAGGTACCGGCAACCGTCGTAGGTCGCCACGTTGCCGGCGATCACCTGGAGGGCCGGGAAGCTCTTCTTCACCTGGCGCAGGGCCTCCGCGATGCCTGCGGAATGCCCGTGAGCGCTGTCGAGGACGACCACGTCCACCCCGGCATCCGCCAGGGCCGCCGTCCGCTCAAGCACGTCAGGGCTGACGCCGATGGCGGCGCCGCACAGCAGCCGGCCCCGGGCGTCTTTCGCGGAGTTCGGGTACTTCTTGGCCTTCTCGATGTCCTTGATCGTCAGGAGACCCTTCAGCACGCCGTTCTCGTCGACCAGGGGCAGCTTCTCCACCTTGCGGCGGCGGAGGATGTCGCGGGCCTGATCGAGCGTGGTGCCGACCGCGGCCGTGATCAGCTCTTCCTTGGTCATCAGGTTGGCGACGGGCTGGTTCCAGTTCTCCTCAAAGCGCAGGTCCCGGTTCGTGAGAATGCCCACGAGCTTGTGGGTGCCCCGCTCCACCACTGGTGCGCCCGAAATCCGGTAGCGGGACATCAGCTGGAGTGCCTTGTCCACGTTGTCGTCCGGGTGGACGAAGATCGGGTCGGCGATCACGCCGTGCTCGGACCGCTTCACCTTGTCAACCTCGTCCGCCTGCTGCTCGATCGACATCGACTTGTGGATGATGCCGACCCCGCCCTCCCGGGCCATGGCGATCGCCATGCGGGCTTCGGTGACGGTGTCCATCGCTGAGGAGATCAGGGGAATGTTGAGCCGGAGCGCCTTTGTCAGCTGGGTGCCGATTTCCACATCACGCGGGAGAACCTCGGACCTGGCGGGCACGAGCAGGACATCATCAAACGTGAGTGCCTCCGGCCCGAATTTCTCGTTCATCATGCAACCTCCGCTATATCAGGGCGCTGCCGCCCCTAAAAGTTTCACGCATTATACCACGCTGGATTTTTCAGGTCAACCGATCCCAGGAGGATTGCCCCACAAACGTAGTATGACCACCCGTACTGGTGGCAAACGCTATCGACTACATAAGACGGAGGTGGGGCTCATGGCGAAGAGACGGGAATGGAACCTTCAGCAGCAGTCGAACCAGATCCAGCGGCAGATTCAGGGCGGGGAGAGCCCGCAGGCGGCTGTCAGCGATACGCTGGGCGGCGGCCGGGGCACAGCGAAGCAGCACGGCAATGACGCCACCACGCTGGGCACGGGCGGTGCCGACGTGCACGCCGGTGGCGGGACGCCTGCCGGGGTTGCCGCCGTGGCCGGGACCGAGGGGGCCGGCGAGGCCGGGGATACGAACTTCACACAGACGCGGGCAGGTAATGTGACTGCGATCGGCGCGGCCGGTGGTGACACGCTGCAAGCGGGCCCGACGGAGGGCAGGGCCAGCGGCTCGGCCATGGCGGAGCGGCTGATGCACCGGGCGCGCGGCTTTGCGACGGAGGTTAGTGAGGCGCTCTTTCGCGGGATCAAGAAGCGTTAAGCGCATGGTGCAGTAAAGGACCGGGGCGTGGGTGCCCTGGTCTTTTACGTTAGTTTTATCGCGGATTGCGCGAAGGACAGACTTCAAGTTACCTACCCAACAAAAATATATTTATGTTCGAATCCGTGTAACCCGTGAAATCCGTGGCTAATAAATGATTTATTCATGAGCTACTTCTACCTGTGACTGTAGCGCGCGGGCACTTTATATGGCCACAGATTTCACGGGTTACACGGATTTGGCAGACAAACACTGATTACCAGGTGAACATGTTTTTATAGATTTATGTTCGAATGCGCTGATGAGAGGGCATGCTGTTAAGGTCGGGACTTGGGTGTGTAAAAATTTATATTTAACACCTCAGTCCCGACCTCAAGATGCCCGCCCAACAAAAATCCATGCAAAATTCGTGCACCCATTCAGCGTAATCCGCGATAAAAATTGCCCGCGCTAAACCTTACACCACACCGCTGCGTTCGCTCAGTTCCCGCGCCAGGTCCCGGGCCACGGTCCAGATGTCGCCTGCACCCATGGTCAGCACCGTGTCGCCAGGCCGAACCGTTGCCAGGAGCAGGCTGAGGATCTCCTGCTTGTCGGAGAGCAGCGTCACCGTCCGGCCCGTATTGGCCTCGATGCGCTGCGCCAGGGCCTGCGAGCTCACCCCGGGAATCGCCTGCTCGCCGACCGGGCTATAGATCTGCGTCAGCACCAGCACATCGGCGTCGCCGAAGGCGGTGGCAAACTCATCCATCAGCCAGTGCGTGCGCGAGTACCGCTGCGGCTGGAACACAGCGACGACACGGCGCCCGGCCTGCTCCTTGGCCGCCGCCAGCGTTGCCCGGATCTCAGTCGGGTGGTGGGCGTAATCATCGACCACGGTCACGTCATTGACGTTGGCGTAGACCTGGTATCGGCGCTTGGCATTGCCAAACCCCAGGAGGATCTGCTGCATCTGCGCAAACGAGAGGCCGACATGGCTGCCCACAGCGATGGCGCCCAGGCTGTTCATGGCGTTATGCCGCCCCGGCACCGGTAGCTTCACCTCGCCCAGGGGCTGCCCCCGGTAGCTGCACTCGTAAGCGATGCCGCCCTCCCACGGGTGGATGTTGCGGGCCTGCCACTCGCAGTCCGGCCCCACGCCGTAGAAGAGCACTTGCGCAGCGCCGCTCCGGCTCCGCATCTCCTCACCCAGCATGCGCAGGGTGGGATCGTCGCCGCAGAGGATGGCGAGCCCTTCCGGCTTCACCTGGCTCAGGTACTGCCGAAACCCGGCCACGATGTTCGCAAAGCTGCCGTCCCAGTACTCCAGGTGCTCCGCCTCGACATTCGTGACAACGGTAACGGCCGGGTGGTAGCGCAGGAACGAGCGGTCGCTCTCATCGGCCTCAGCCACCACGTGCGGGCCCTTACCCGCCTTGCCCGTGCCGCCGATCGCCTCCATCTCGCCGCCCACCAGCACCGTGGGGTCAAGACCGCCCCGCTCGAGCAGCAGCGCCACCATCGAAGTGGTGGTCGTCTTGCCATGGGTGCCGGCCATTGCGATGCCCGACTGGCCATGAATAAACTCCGCCAGCAGTTCGGACCGGTGCATGATCCGCAGACCCCGTTCCCGGGCCGCAGCGAGCTCCGGGTTGTCGTTCGACACCCCCGTGCTGTATACGATCACATCGGCCCCGTCAATATAGGCCGCATTATGCTCTCCGATATAGACCTGTGCGCCGGCCGCACGCAGCTTTTCCGTGCGCTCTGAAGCAGCCACATCTGAACCGGAAACGGCGACGCCGGCTTTGAGTAGGACCATCGCCAGCCCGCTCATTCCATATCCGCCAATGGCGATGAAGTGTACCTTCTCAGCCTTCAGCACCTGGTTTCCCCCTCGGTGGGTAATACCCCACTAGTATAGACCGATGATAACTTTAACTAAACAGAAGATGTTTCTGCATTGTACAGGCGGGCTCGCTCGCGGTAGGTTTCAGCGCCGCGGCGGATCATGGCCAGTTCCCGGTCTCCGACCTGGCGGATGACCTTGGCAGGACTGCCCATGATCACGGAACCCGCCGGGAATTCCTTGCCCTCGGTGATCAGGCTACCGGCACCGACCAGGCAGTCGGGCCCAAGCTTCGCCCCGTTCAGGATCACCGAGCCCATGCCGATCAGGCAGTTATCGCCAATCGTACAGCCGTGGATGATACAGCCGTGCCCCACCGTGACGCCGTCGCCGACCGTCACCGGGAAGCCCGGGTCGCAGTGCAGCACAGCACCGTCCTGAATGTTGGAGGCCTGGCCGACGGCGATCGGTTCGGTGTCGCCCCGCAGCACTGCGTTGAACCAGACGCTTGCCCCTGCGGCGAGCGAAACCTTGCCAATGACCTGGGCGCCAGGCGCCACATACGCCCCTGCAGCAACGAGCGGCCGGATACCTTGAAATGTGTGCAGCAACGTTGCTTTACCTCCCAGGGCGAAACCGGCGTAGTACAGGTTATGCGATCGGGCGCTCCATGCGCGTGGACGGGGGCGGCGCGACGATGCGGGTGAAAACCCACGGTGCGCCGCAAGCGGCCATGAGCGCCACCAGGCAATAGCGGACCAGGCGCCGCTGGTGACCCATACATCTTTCGGCAAAGCCGCCGGCGTTACGAGGGCAGACAGGCCGAGCGTACCCAGCGGAATCACAAAGGCCCATGCCAGGTTCACCAGCAGGGACCGGTTTTGACCCTCGAAGAAGGGCCGGATCTGTTCAAACCAGTAGAGCATGAGAACGCCAATCGCCCAGCCGCCGATCACGTCCAGCGGCCAGTGAACCCCCAGGTACAGCCGCCTCCAAAACCGCATAGAAGAACGCATCCAGAGCGGGGCTGCTGATGGACTGAATGGCCCGGAGCATCGCAATGCCGCTCATGCGATCCCTCCCACAGACTGCCGGTCTTATGATTCTATGGGCCGGCTGCGTGGGTTAGGAATGCGCGCTGGCGCGGATCACCCGGACCGGAACCCCACCCGCCAACACGCCGGGCGGCACGTCCTGATTCACGAGGCTCATCGCCGACACCTCGCTGTTGGCACCAATCGTGACGCCGGCGAGGATGGTGCTGTTGGCGCCGACCATCACGTTTCGCTCGATCAGTACGGGTCCGATGCGGCCTTCCCGCACAAGGAACTCATGGCACAGGATCACCGAGTTGTAGCCAAGCACCACGTTATCCTCGACCGTGATCAGGTGCGGGTAGAAGACATCGAGCACGACCGCCAGGCCAAAGGAGACATTCCGGCCGATCTTCGCGCCAGTCAGCCGGTAGAGGAAGCATTTCAGCGCCAGGGAAGGCGAGTACTTGGCCAGGTAAATGCAGAGAAAGTTCCAGACCACCCGCAGGGGGGAGACGTACTTCGGCCAGTACTGCAACACGTTCAGATCGCCATGCTTGGGCAGCAGCGTGAGTTTGCGGGCCAGGCTGGTCGCCTCCTTTAGAGCAGGCCCAGGCTGGGCACCGCGTTCAGGTCCAGTTCGTGGTGGACGCCGGCGCTCCACAGGTGGTGGCCGGCAGCGGCAATCATGGCCGCGTTGTCCGTGCAGAGGACGGGCGGCGGGTAGCCCAGGCGGATGCCGTGTGGTGCGAGCGCGTCTCGCATCGCCTCGCGGAGCGCTCCGTTGGCGGCGACACCCCCGGCGAGGATCACCTGGCTGACGCCCTTCTCCCGGGCGGCCCGGACGGTCTTCTCGGCCAGTGCCCCGGTCACCGCCCGCTGAAAGCTGGCGGCCAGGTCGGCCCGCTGCTGGTCGCTGAGCGGGCCGCTGCGCTGCGCGTACTGGAGCACCGCGGTCTTGAGCCCGCTGAAGCTGAAGTCGAGCCCGCGCCCGCGCATCGCGCGCGGCAATTTCAGCGCGGTGGGATCGCCGGTCTGCGCCAGCTTGTCGACGACGGGCCCGGCCGGGTAGCCGAGGCCGAGCATCTTGCCGACCTTGTCGAACGCTTCGCCCGAGGCGTCGTCGCGCGTCGAGCCGAGCAGCTCGTAGCGGCCGAAGT
>JAQBPS010000476.1 GCA_028287415.1 Bacillota bacterium
CCCGGATGGGAGGCACGCAGCCCGTCCGCGATGCTGGCGCTCATCCCGATATCGGTGATCTCGCCCCGCTGCCGGGAGAGGAAGGTGTCGTTCGCCAGCTCCGGCTCTACACCCACCACCCGCACCCGGGGGTTCGTCTCCTTGATCGCCGTCGCGACACCGCTGATCAGCCCGCCGCCACCGATCGGCACGTAGACCGTCTCCACGTCCGCTAACTGCTCGAGAATCTCCAGGCCGGCGGTGCCCTGCCCGGCCATCACATGCACGTCATCATACGGCGGGATGAAGACTGCCCCTTGCGTCCGGGTGATCACTGCCGCCCGGTCCAGGCGCTCCGTGGATGTGCGTCCGCACAACTCCACCTCGGCACCGTACGCCCGCATACCCGCCAGCTTCACCTGTGCGCAGTCCTCGGGGACGACAATGGTCGCCTTGATGCCCAGGCGCTGTGCGATGTACGCCACGGCCTGGCCATGGTTGCCGGATGAGCCCGTCACGATGTGGCGGGCGCCCTCCTCCACCGCCCGGATGACGCGGTTGGCCGCGCCCCGCAGCTTGAAGGAGCCGGTCCGCTGCAGGTGCTCCGCCTTGAGCCACGGCCCGTTTCCCGTGGTCGGATCCTCCAGCAGCGGCGTGTGCAGTACGATTCCCCGGATGCGCTCCCTGGCAGCATGGATATCTTGCAGCGTGCAGGCTGTCATGCTTTCGTCTCCTTTGCGGTGTTGCTGGCGCGCTCGACTTCCCGGGCAAAAAACTCGTCCCGCAGGATCCCCATGACCAGCACGTCGTAGTGCCGCCCATGCCGCACCAGCGCCTCACGGCGGGCGCCCTCGTGCCGGAAGCCGACCTTCTCATAGCTGCGGATCGCCCGCGTGTTGAACGCGAACACGTGCAGTTCCACCCGGTTCAGCCCCATTGAGCCGAACGCATGCCGCAGGGCCAGCCGCAGCGCATCTGTCCCACGCCCGCGCCCCCACTGATCCTTCGCACCAATATAGATTGTAAGCATGGCGCTCCGGTTGCAGGCGCTGAGCCGCCACAGCCGGACCGACCCGATGAGCCGGCCGTACCGTTCCACAATGCCAAAGTCCGGCCGCCTGGCGAGCCGATTAGCCAGAATGCCCGTAGCGAGCAGCAGCGTCGAGGGAACCTCCCCGCCAAGCTCTTCGTACAGCAGATTGGCAACCTCCGGATCGGCCAGCATCCGCCGCAGCGTCGCAGCGTCCGTAGGCCGGAGCGGCCGAATCCCGATGATGTCGCCCCACACGGTTCCGTCCAACCCTAACCACCTCTGATCTAGAGGGCCTGGTTCGACCCAGAAGCCCTCACCCTCTTCCCCTCAGGGGCAGTTGCGAACCCTAGCCCAGTTGCGACCCCACCAGCCCGACTACCGCCTGCAAGGCTTCACCCAACTTTGCCGGGTCCTTACCACCCGCCGTAGCCATGTCCGGCCGTCCGCCGCCACCACCACCACAGATGATCGCCACCTGCTTGATGAGGTTGCCGGCATGCACCTTCTTCACGAGATCCGGCGTAACCGCCGCCACCAGATTCACCTTGTCCGCCCCGGCCACCGCACCCAGCACGACCACACCCGACCCGAGCTTCGTCCGGATGCTGTCTGTCATGTTGCGCAGGTCATCCATGGTCGCCACCGGCGCCGTGCCGGCAACCACCCGGACACCGCCCACCTCGCGGGCCTTAGCGATCAGCCCTTCGACCTCGCCCGCGGCAAGTTTCGACCTCAGCTGCTCCAGTTCCTTCTCCAGCTCCTTGATCCGCCCGCGCAGCTGCTCACCGGCCTGCGCCTGCTTCTCCTGGCCCTCCTCGTAGTGACGGATCACGCCGGCGCCCGTTACGCCCTCCAGCCGCCGGACCCCACCGCCGATGCCGCTCTCCGAAACGACCTTGAAGAACTGGATCTGGCTCACATTGGCCACATGCGTGCCGCCGCACAGCTCCCGGGACCAGCCGTCCCCGACCTGCACCATGCGCACCACGTCGCCATATTTCTCACCGAACAGGGCCATGGCCCCCAGCGCCTTCGCCTCGTCGATCGGCATCTCCCGCCAGGTGACATCCTCGCTGCTGCCGATCTCGCTGTTGACGATCTGCTCGACCGCGGCAATCTCGTCCGGGCTCAGCGGGCCGGTGTGGGTGAAGTCGAACCGAAGGCGCTCCGGGGCAACCAGGGAGCCGGCCTGATGAACATGGGTGCCCAGTACTGCACGGAGGGCCTTGTGCGCCAGATGCGTCGCTGTGTGGTTCTTCTCGATCTCCCGCCGCCGGTCAGCGTCGACCTCTGCGGCGACGACCTGCCCCGCCTCAAGGAAGCCCTTCTCAACCATCGCAAAGTGCAGGAAGTGGCCCGAGGGAAGCTTCTTGCAGTCCTCAACCCGGACCAGCAGGCCCGGTGCGGTGATCACGCCCGTATCGCCGACCTGGCCGCCGCCCTCGGCATAGAATGGCGTCTGGCTCAGCACCAGCACCACGTGAGAACCGGTGCCGGCGCCGGTCAGGTTGCCTTCCTCATCGAACACGGCAAGCACCTTCAGCTCGTTCACCTGCAGTTCGGTGTAGCCAACGAAGGTCGTGGGCAGGAGGCCGTCCAGGTGGCCCGCGATTTTCGCGACCGACTCCGCCACATAGGTCACGTCCCGGGCAGCCCGGGCACGGGCCTTCTGCTCGGCCATGGCGTTCTGGTAGCCGACCTCATCAACCGTGAAGCCATGCTCACGGGCCACATCACGCACGATGTCGAGCGGGAAGCCGTAGGTGTCGTACAGCACGAACGCCTCGTGGCCGTCAATGGCCGCCCGGCCATCCTGCCGCATGTTGCGCAGGACGTCGTCCAGCCGCTTCATCCCCTCCTCCAAGGTGCGGAAGAAGCGCTCCTCCTCCCGGCGGATCTCGTCCTGAATGTTGGCCATGTCGGCCTCAAGCTCCGGATAGGCGTTGCCCATGACCGCCACCACTGCCGGCACCACGTTATAAATGAAGGGCTGGGTCATGCCGAGCGAGCGGCCAAAACGGACAGCACGCCGCAGGATGCGACGCATCACATAGCCA
>JAQBPS010000477.1 GCA_028287415.1 Bacillota bacterium
TTCACCTTTCGTTAGGGTAAAGGCCATACCTCTGTTCGTTTTCACAGTGTACGAAATCACAGGAGCCCTCCAAAATTACAGGAAATCATATTGACGGTTACGAATTATCTATTATACTAGGGATAGCAATCTGTAATGCTTAATAGCAAATGTGCGCAGGCCATCTGATGAAAGGGGGCGGTTCGATGAATACTGAATTGCAATTATCTAGCATCAAGGAGTTGGAGAGCGCAGGCAATACAGCAGGCCTGACCGCCCTTGCCCGCCAGCTCCCCCCGGGGGATGTCCTTGCCCGAGTGCACATCGCACTGTCCAAACTACAAGAGGATGCAGCCACCTCCTCGGTCGAGTATTGGCGAGCTTACGCCCATGCTCGCAGAGCGATTGTGGTTGCTGAGGTTGGCGGCCTGATGTGGACGTGGGCCCAGGGGCGCACGGCGGCCATGGGCACAGACCTCGGACTATACCAGGTGGCGGAGCAAGCCGCGACCATCTTCCTCCAGCACCTTGCCTATCATCCACGAGCTGAAGCCCTGGCACCTTGGGTGCACTTCCACTTGGGCCGCATCCGCCACGCTCAGGGGCGGCACTCGGAGGCCGCGGCCCTCCTCAGGCAGGCAGCGGCTGCCGATGCTCAAGAAATTTCCGAGCGGGCGCGCTTGTTTCTCGTTTGGTGTCTCGCCGAGTGTGGTCGTGCTGCACAGGCGTTACAGGAACTCCCTGAAACGGTCTCCTTTGTCTCGCCCGGTCATCTCAACGCCGCCAGGGCGGCGGTGTACGCGGCTCTGGGAGATTCGATGTGTGCTAGGACCGAAGCTCTCGCAGCCCTGCGCTCTCGCGAAGATGGCGCCTGGCGGATCTATGACACAGTTCAGGCTGCTGAGCTGATGCTGATCCTGAAGCGTGCCGCCATCCAGGCGGGTGACTTCGGACAGGCCGCGGTTTGGCATCAACATACGGCCGCTCTTCTTGCTGGGTGGAATGCAGATCTTATTGACAGTCTGCTTCCGACACTCCCCGAGAAAGGGGGTGTATGGACTGATGCCACGGCGGCTTCTTCTTGTGGCCCTGCTGGTTATCGGCGCTCTGGTCTCCTCGGCATTCTTGGCTGAGGCGGGCCCTGGTGGTGGAGGCGGACCGACCCCAACCACCGTTTTTCCTGCGCCGACCACGTAGGCTGCGGCCCGGGGCTGGGGGGGTATTTCCTCCCAGCCCAGCCGGCCACTTACCACATCAAGAAGAGGTTGCCTGAGCGACGCACCCGCACCGCAGGATCGTGCCAGCACATACTGCCCTGCGAGTCGCCCTCGGGCCTCCCATAACTAGGAGGACGACCGATGGCGGACCAGTACCCCAAGAGCGTTTCGATCTGCGTCCGGGATGCGGCCATGCTTGAGGATCTGCGGACGGTGAACATTCGCCACCGCGATCTCCTCCGGGTTTCTATCACGGAAGAGCAGGAAAAACTGATACATGTCGAAACCAGCACTGCGCCCCGCCGAGCGGAATTAGGCGCTGTTGTTGCACCTATACAACGGCTTCCTGTACTTCAGAGGGCGGCCGCACTCGGCGCCGCCGGCCTGACTGTTGAACAGTTCATGGCAACGGTTCTCGAACTCGATGGTTTGAATGGCGCCATTTCTGTCGTCAAGTTGCGGATTCGCCGCCTGGAGGCGGAGCGCCAGGACATGACGGATTTGGTTCGTGCTTAAACACCACAGCAAAGCCCCCGGCAAACTGCCGGGGGCTTATTCGTTGCAGCTTTAGGCGCTTGCCGCTTCCACCAGTAGTGCCATTTTTTCGGGACTGATCCCCCTGGCTACGGCGTCCAGGATCACCTGACGGTATGGTTCGAGCCGTGTGTCGTTAATCAGCGATCTGTCCCCGTTCCGAAACCATACCAGTGGCAGGTCGAGGAAATTGGCGAGCCGGGAATAGTGTGTATGGTCGACACTTGATCGCTCGCCGAGTATCGCTTCCAGTGTGGCCTCGTCTGTGTTCGACAGCAGCTCCAAGAACCTGTCAGTGCACATGCCTGGCGCAGCGGCCTGGCACTCTGACACTAGTTGTCTGAAGCGATCCGTTGGGGTTGCTTCGGGAAGGTGTAGCCATTCCACGTCAGGTCCCAGCAAGTACGTCCGGATATGGTTGCGGAGTTCGGTGACTTGATAGGACCACATGAAGGGACTCAAATCCATGAGCCAGTCAACGCTCACTCCGAATGCCTGCACAATTTCTCTTATTGGCGCCGGCCTTTTCCCCTTCTCACCCTCTGACTCCCATTGCGATACCATGGCCTGTTCTACACCGAACCAGGCGCCGAACTGTCCTTGTGTGAGATTTCCAAAGTACTGCCGCAGCTCGCGCAGACGCCGAGGAGACACGCGTCTGTCGTCGGCCGAACTGCTCGTAGATTCTCTCTTCGCCATGGTCTCCCCCCTTTTTGTCCGTCCACATTAGCATACACGATTCCCATAGCAATATGCAATCCCTAATATCGAGAATGGATACCGAGTGACCGACTCCGAGAGCAGACCGACCGCGCAAAGAAAATATAGCGAAACGCTATTGACTATCTCGGAACGCCTAGGTATGATGAGTATAGCAAAACGCTATCTTGAACGAAGGGGAGCGGGAGATGCAGGTACGCATGAATCTACGTCTGGCCAGAGAGGCGAAGGGGCTGTCCCAGGGTGGACTAGCTAACCTCTTGGACACGACCCAACCATATATCAGTCAGATCGAAACCTGCCAGCGAAATCCGGGGCGCAGCCTCGGGAAACGGATCGCCAAGATTCTGACTGGCAACCCCAACAAGGACGGCTTCCTCTTTGATGAAGGCGTTACAGAACTGGAGGTCGACCATGCAACAGCCAATTGAGCGAACCCGGTACGTAGACAAGGTGGTTGGCCGGACCCGGTTCGTCGGCAAGGTGACCGAAGTCTACGATCTCGAGGCGGTCGAGCGCACCGAACGGTTCGTTGTCCAGTGCGTCCTTCAGCAGATGCCGGTCCTGTCCGAGGTTACAGAGGCGTCCGCCCTGGTTGGCTAAAGAGCCCGGGCGCCCCCAACTCCCCTAAACAAACAGGTCCTACATATAGAGAACGGCGCCGACCCTGTTCGAGCAGGATGGGCGCCACGGATCCAGAGCCGTCCCGGTTAGCTGCGGTAACCAGGTCGCTCTCCACATACGAGAGTACCTGTTACCTCCCCAAGTGTCAATCACATCACAGGGAGGGTTTTGTTGTCCATGAACACATCCAAGGCCCAGATCAAGAAGATCGACAGGGCGATCGCCCGGGGTGAGGAGCAGGACGTGAGATCCGAGATCACGACCCTGGCCGACGAGGACCGCCTGCTCAAGCAGCTCCAGGCCCGCCAGGGTTCCGGCAACGGCTGGCATCTGGCGAGTAACGACCCGCTCCACCGGCTGGAGTCCAAGAACCGCCACTGGGCCAAGTTGGCCCGGGACCTGGCAGAGCAGATGCCCCTCTGCCACAAGATTTTCAAGTACGGCAAGCTCGAATGGTGGAGTTCCCGCAGCCTGCTCGACCTGACCGACGCGGAACTGGACTCGGCCTACATCTACCGTGACAAGTACGAAGAGGCGGTGGCGGCCGGCAAGGCCCCGGTGAGGCCGATCAAGCCCACGGACCCCGGCGAGGAGCCCTCCGGTGGGGAGTTGTACCGGATTGCCAAGGCCCTCAAGGAGGGACTGGACAGGTTCCCGTACCCGAGCGACCTCCACCGGCGGGCCGGCATCCTCTGCACTACCCTCAAGGACGGGGGCACCGCAAGCCAGATCCTCGAGAGTGCCTTCCGGTTCCACGAAGGACCTTCCATCCTGTTCGTCCTGGCTGAGATGGCCGCTGTGGTCCCTGAGGTTGGCCGGCTGGTGGCCTGGCTGGAGAAAGGGGAGGCAGCGTAGGACCCATAAACCGCCCTACGGGGCAGCAGTAAGAAAGGGATGACAGGTCATGACGACCAGCAGCGAGCGCACATACCCGCCCAAGAA
>JAQBPS010000486.1 GCA_028287415.1 Bacillota bacterium
ACCGGTTTAAGAAGAGCCCGCTCTCGCTGGTCGGGCTGTTCATCATCCTGTTTATGGTGGCGGTGGCGCTGCTGGGGCCCACGTTTGTGCCCTATCCGCAGGACGCGACCGGCAAAATTGACATGGCCATGAAGCTCATGCCGCCGAGCCGGCTGCACCTGTTCGGCACCGATGAGGTCGGCGGGGATGTCTTTACCAGGACGGTTCTGGGCGCCCAGGTCTCCCTGCAGGTGGGCTTCATCGTGCTTACGGTCGCGATCGGCATCGGTGTAACCCTGGGGGCGATCGCCGGATTTCTGGGCGGCTGGGTCGGTGAAGTGATCATGCGCATCACGGACGTGTTCTTCACCATCCCGTCGCTGATTCTCGCCCTGGCGGTGGCCGCCGCCCTGGGGCCGTCGCTCAGGAACGTTATGCTGGCCGTCTCCCTGGTCTGGTGGCCGGGATACTGCCGCCTCGTACATGGCGAAGTCCTCAAGTTAAAGCAGGAGAACTATGTGGTCGCTGCCCGTTCGATGGGCGCCTCCAAAACCCGGATGATTCTGCGGCATATCTTGCCGAACTGTGCGTCGCCCATCATTGTGAAAGCTTCGCTGGATATGGGTTATGCCATTCTCACGGCCGCCGGCCTCGGCTACATCGGGGTGGGCGTCCAGCCGCCGACGCCGGAGTGGGGCGCCATGATCTCGGTCGGCCGGGCGTACATGCCCAAGTTCTGGTGGGCGGCCGTCTTCCCCGGCATCGCCATCTTCCTGACCGTTGTGGGCTTTAATCTTTTGGGGGACGGCCTGCGGGACGTGTTTGACCCCAAGGGGCAGAGGTGATGGGAATGAGCCAACTACTTAAAATCAGCGACCTCCGCCTGCAGTTCAAGACCTTCGAAGGCGTCTCCCAGGTGCTCAACGGCGTCGACCTGGAACTGCACCGGGGCGACATTATGGGGCTGGTGGGCGAGACCGGGTGCGGCAAGTCCCTGACGGCGCTCAGCGTCTCCCGGCTGGTGGCGACGCCGCCCGGCGAGTACACGGCGGGCTCGGTCCTGTTCGACGGCGAGGAGATTCTGGCGAAGAGCGAAGCTGAGATGCAGCAGCTGCGCGGCCGTCGGATCGCCATGATCTTTCAGGACCCGACCACCAATCTGAACCCCGTTTTTACCATCGAAGCGCAGATGGTCGATGTGATTCTGGCCCAGGGAGAGCTGAAGGGATGGGGCGCGCGTGCGGCCGCCCGGGAGCGGGCAGTCGAACTGCTGACCAAGGTCGGCATTACGGATGCCCGCAAGCGGATCAAGTCCTACCCCCATGAGTTCTCCGGCGGCATGAAGCAGCGGGTCCTGATCGCCATGGCCCTGGCCGGCAGTCCGGATCTGCTGATCGCCGATAAGCCGACCACCGCGCTGGACGTCTCCATTCAGGCGCAGATCCTCCAGTTGATCAAGAACCTGGTCCGGGAGATGAACCTGACGGTCCTGCTGGTCACCCACAACCTCGGCGTCGTCGCCCAGGTCTGCAACAAGGTGACGGTCATGTACGCCGGCAACGTGGTGGAAACGGGCCCCGTCCGGGAGATCTTCAAGCGCCCGCAGCATCCGTACACGAAGGGGCTGCTGGCTTCGGTCCCCACGGTGGGGCAGGAGCTGAAAGGGATCCCCGGCTCCATTCCCAACCTGGTGACGCCGCCGTCAGGCTGCCGCTTCCATCCCCGGTGCCCGCTCGCCACCGCAATTTGCCAGACCGTGTTTCCGCCCATGGCGGAGGACGGGACGGAGCACCGGGTGTACTGCTATCACCCACTGGGGGTGGCTGAATAGTGCTTGAAGTAACCAATCTGCAGAAGTATTTTCCTGTAAGTAGCGGGCCTTTCAGCCGTGCCAAGACGTACATCAAGGCAGTGCAGGATGCGACCTTCACGGTGCAGCAGGGCGAGGCCCTGGGGATCGTGGGTGAGTCCGGCTCGGGCAAGTCGACCCTGGCCAAGGCCATGCTGCGGCTGATCGAGCCGACCGGCGGTTCCGTGAAGCTGGAGGGCCGGGAGCTGACGACGCTCCCGGAACGGGAGCTGAACAAGCTCCGGGCCCGGATGGCGATGGTGTTCCAGGACCCCTACAGCTCGCTCAACCCCCGCATGACCGTCTTTGAGACCGTCGCCGAGCCGCTGACGATCCACGGCGTCGCGAGCGGCAAAGCGGCGCAGCGCCGTGTGAAGGAACTGATCGAGCTGGTCGGCCTGCGTGAAGAGCACCTCTTCCGGTTCCCCCACGAGTTTTCCGGGGGCCAGCGGCAGCGCATTGGCATTGCCCGGGCCCTTGCCCTCAACCCCAAACTGCTGGTGCTGGACGAGCCGACCAGCGCCCTGGACGTCTCCGTTCAGGCGCAGGTGCTGGCCCTGCTGAAGCAGCTCCAGAAGGAGCTGGGGCTCACCTACGTCTTCATCTCCCATGACCTGGGGGTCATCCGCTACATTTGCGATCACGTGGCGGTCATGTACCTGGGGCGGATTGTGGAGACCGGCTCCGTGGAGCAGATCTTCCAGTCGCCCACCCACGCGTACACCCGCTCCCTCCTGGACGCCATTCCCCAGCCCGACCCGGACCTGGCCTGGGTGCCTTCGCCGCTCGACGAAAGAGGGAATCGCTGATGGATCAACGCTTCCGGCTTGGCTTTGACATTGGCGGCACCTTTACCGACTTCGTTCTCCTCGACCCCGAGGACGGGAGCATTCACATTCACAAGTGCCTCACTACCTACCCCGATCCCAGCGTGGGCTCGCTTGCGGGCACGCGGGAGCTGCTTGCCGGCAGCGGACTCACCATGGCGAACTTGGCGACGACGGTCCATGGCACAACGCTGGTCACCAACGCGATCATTGAGCGGCGGGGCGCCCGACTGGCCCTGCTGACGACCGAGGGCTTCCGCGACATCCTCGCGATGGGCAAGGAGCAGCGCTACGACGTGTACGATCTCTTCCTGGCCTTCCCGGAGCCGCTGGTCGGCCGCCGGTGGCGGCGGGAGATCCGGGAGCGCATGGATGCAGAGGGCAATGTGCTGACCCCGCTCGACCCGGAGCAGGTGCGAAGCGTGGTGGCGGAGCTGGTGGCCGAGGGGGTGGAATCCCTGGCGGTCTGCTTCCTGCACGCCTACAAGAACCCCGCCCACGAGCGCCTGGTCAAGGAGTTGGTCCGGCGGGAGTTCCCGGGCCTTTCGGTCTCGATCTCCTCCGAGGTGGTGCCGGAGATACGGGAGTACGAGCGGACGGTCACCTGTGCGGCCAACGCCTATGTGCAGCCGCTGGTGGACAGCTACCTGGGCCGGCTGGAGGGGGCGCTGGACTCGGACGGCTACGCGGGCCGTTTCTACCTCATGCAGTCCTCCGGGGGCACCGCCTCGCCGGCCATGGCCCGGGAGTTTCCCGTGCGGTTGCTAGAGTCGGGCCCCGCTGGCGGTGCCCTGGTCGCCGCCTTCTATGGCCAGCTGATCAACCGGGAGTCGCTGCTCTCCTTCGACATGGGCGGCACCACCGCCAAAGCCTGCCTGATCCAGAACGGGAAGCCCGACGTGGCGCCCTTCCTGGAGGCGGGGCGTGTCCACCGGTTCAAGAGGGGCTCCGGCCTGCCGATCAAGGCCCCGGTGATCGACCTGATTGAGATCGGCGCGGGCGGCGGGTCGATCGCCCGGATTGATGAGCTGGGGCTGCTCAAGGTGGGGCCGGAGTCCGCCGCCTCCCAGCCCGGTCCAGCCTGCTACGGGCTGGGAGGCACCGAGCCCTCCGTCACCGACGCCAACCTCGTGCTGGGGTACCTGAACCCCGGCTACTTCCTGGGCGGCCGCATGAGCCTCGACGCGGAAGCGGCCCGGGAGGCGATCGGGCGGGTGGCCCGCCCCCTGGGCCTCAGCGTCACCGAGGCCGCCTGGGGCATTTACCAGATCGTTTCGGAGAACATGGCGGCGGCCGCCCGGGTCCATATTGTCGAGAAGGGGCAGGACCCCCGCCGGTTCGACATGGTCGCCTTCGGCGGGGCCGGCCCGGCCCACGCCTGCCAGGTGGCCCGCATTCTGGGGCAGTCCGAGGTGATCGCACCGCTGGCGGCGGGCGCCCTCTCCGCCCTGGGCTTCCTGGTGGCCCCGATCAGCTTTGACTTTGCCGTTTCCAACCCCATGACCCTGGACCACATGAACTGGGACTCCCTGAACGCCGTCTTCGCCGACATGGAGGAGCGCGGCCGGGCGATGCTGGTGGAGGCCGGCGTCAGCCCGGACGAGGTGGTGATCACCCGCACGGCGGACATGCGGCTTGTGGGCCAGGTCCACGAGATCAGCGTGCCGTTGCCCGGGGGGAACCTCGGCCCCGGGCACCTGCCCGAGCTGCAACAGGCCTTCCGGACCGAGTACGTGCGGCTCTACAGCAGCCTGCCGGAGAACATCGCCGTCCAGGCACTCTCGTGGCGGGTGGTCGCTGCGGGCCCCAAGCCCCAGATCCGGCTCAAGACGGGCGTGCAGGCGCCGGGGGTCAGCCCCCTCAAGGGGCACCGCCCGGCCTACTTCCCCGGGCTCGGCTATGTGGAGACGCCTGTCTACGAGCGGTACGCCCTGGCGCCCGCCACCGCGATCGACGGCCCGGCTATTTTCGAGGAGCGGGAATCGACCTGCATTGTCGGCCCGGGCGACCAGGCCACGGTGGACCGCTATCTGAACCTGGTGATCCGCATCAACCGGGGTGGGGGTGTCAACGCATGACGCGCTTCGATCCCATTTCGCTGGAGATCATGTGGTCCCGCCTGATCAACATGGTGGACGAAATCTGGGTGACCATTTACCGAACCGCCTTTTCCACCATTATCGGTGAGGCGCAGGACTTTGGCTGCGAGATTATGGACGCCCACGGCAACTCGCTGGCGCACGCCTCCCGCTCCATGCCGGTCTTCAACCTCACCTTGCCCATGGCGGCCAAGGCGCTCATAGAGCGGTTCCCCGTGGAAACGCTCTCGCCCGGCGACATCCTGATCACCAACGACCCGTGGCTCTGCGCCGGCCATCTCTTCGACATCGCGATTGTGACGCCCGTCTTCCGGGCAGGGAAGGTGGTGGCACTGGTCGGCTCGGTGGCCCATACCTCCGACATTGGCGGCTCTCAGGACTCCTCCCGGGTCCGGGAGGTTTACGAAGAGGGCATTCTGATCCCCCCGTCCAAGCTGTACATCGCCGGTGAGCGCAACGAGCTGCTCTACGAGATCATCATGAGCAACGTGCGGGTGAGCGAGATGGTCTGGGGCGATCTCCTGGCCCAGGTTTCCGCCAACGCCACCGGCGCCCGCCGCCTGCCGGAGTTCATGGACGAGTACGGCATGGAGGACCTGACCGACCTGGCCACGGAGATCCAGGGGCGGGCGGAGGCGGCCATGCGGGCGGCCATTGCCGCCATTCCCGACGGCGAGTATGCCGGGGAGGCCTGGGCAGACGGCATGGAGCAGCCGCTGCGCATTCCCGTCCGGCTGATCGTGGAGGGGGACGAAATCACGGTGGACTGGGCGGGTGCCCCGCCCGAGGCGCCCGTGGGCGGCATTAACTGCACGCTCAGCTACACCTCCGCCCACTCGGTCTACACCCTGAAGTGCGCCCTGACCCCGTCGATTCCGTCCAACGCGGGCTGTTACCGGCCGATCAAGATCAAGGCCCCGGAAGGGACGCTGCTGAACTGCCGGAAGCCGGCCTCAGTCAACCAGCGGACGCATTCGGGCTGGCGCCTGGCCCCGGCCATCTTCAGCGCCCTCGCCGATGCGCTGCCGGGGAAGGTCCAGGCGTTCACGGGGCTGCCGCTCGGCGCCGGCGCCTACGGCCGGGATTCCAGCGGACGGCCCTTCAATGATCACCTGTTCCAGGGGGGCGGCCAGGGGGCTTCCGCCCGGCAGGATGGTCACTCTGCACTCCTCTTCCCGACCTCGGCCGGCAACGTTTCCCTCGAGATGTTTGAAGCCCGCACCCCCCTGCTGGTGGAGTGCAAGGAGCTGATTGCAGACAGCGGCGGCGCCGGCGAGCACCGGGGCGGCCTCGGCCAGCGGGTCTCCGTGCGCATGCGACCCAATGCGCAGGACGCCAAGGTGCTGCTGGGCGTTTTCCCCGAGAGCATGCGGGTCGCGACCCCCGGCCTGCACGGCGGGCAGGCGGGCCGCCTCACCCGAGTCGTCGTGGATGACCGGGAGCTGACCCACGGTGCCCTGCTCGAACTGGGCCGTGACGGCTCAAGGGTGCAGATCGAGCTGTCCGGCGGCTCCGGGTACGGCGACCCGGCGGCCCGCAGCCTGGCGGCCATTCAGAAGGACCTGGATGATGGGCTGATCACCCCGGAGGGGGCGGCTCGCGATTATGGCGTGACGGTTAACGACGGGAAGGTGCAGCGGTAAGTGCTGAAGCAAGTGCTGGAAATCTACGAACTGCTCGATTCGGCCCATGTAACCGGCGCCAAAGTGGCTGACCTGCTCCGTTCCCGCGGCATTGCAGACGTGACCGTGACCACCGTCGAAGGGCGCAACGGTTCCACCGACTTCGTCAAGGCGGTGATTCCGGGCGGCCCCGGCCCCACCCTCGGCGTGATCGGGCGCCTCGGCGGGATCGGCGCCCGCTCCGAGCGGCTCGGGCTCGTGAGCGATGCCGACGGCGCCGTGGCGGCCCTGGCGGTCGCCCTGAAGCTGGCTGACATGCGGGCCGCCGGCGATGAGCTCCCGGGCACGGTCATTGTCGCGACCCACATCTGCCCGGATGCGCCCACCCGGCCCCACCACCCGGTAGCGTTCATGGGCTCCCCGGTGGATACAGCCGCGATGAACCGGTATGAGGTCGACCCCCGCATGGCGGCGATTCTCAGCATTGACACCACCAAGGGCAACCGGATCTGCAATCACAAGGGGATTGCCATCTCCCCGACCGTCAAGGCGGGCTGGATTCTGAAGGTGGCTGACGCCCTGCTGGACATTTACAGCTGGACCGCAGGCCGCTCGCCGGTGGTCCTGCCGATCACCATGCAGGACATCACGCCTTACGGCAACGACGTGTTCCACCTGAACTCGATCCTGCAGCCCTGCACGGTCACCCCTGCGCCGGTCGTCGGCGTGGCGATCACGGCGGAGTCGGCAGTGCCAGGGTGCGCCACGGGCGCCTCCCACGCGACCGATATCGAACTGGCCGCCCGCTTCTGCGTGGAGGTGGCCAAGGCATTCACCGCCGGCGCTTGCCCGTTCTATGACGTCGACGAGGTCGCTCACCTGGAGCGGCTCTACGGGCCGATGACCCGGCTGCAGACGCTGGGCGAGGGCGGGACCGACAATG
>JAQBPS010000448.1 GCA_028287415.1 Bacillota bacterium
GGCATGCATACACTTCACTCTGTCTTGCCAGCGAAGGGAGTCTGCGCCATGTCCAATTTTGATGTCGTGGTGCTCGGGGGCGGGACCGGCGGTTACGTGGCAGCAATTCGCGGCGCGCAGCTGGGCCTGAAGGTGGCTCTGGTTGAAAAGGCGAAGGTCGGCGGCACTTGCCTGCACCGGGGCTGCATCCCTAGTAAGGCGTACCTCCGCAGTGCGGAGCTGCTGCACACCTTCCAGAACAGCCGGGAGTTCGGCATAACAAGTGAGGGCGTCGCCCTTGATTTCGGCGCGGTGTTCGCCCGTAAAGAAAAGATTGTCGCCAACCTCCACAAGGGGGTAGAGGGGCTGCTCAAGAAGAGCGGCGTCTCGGTTGTGCAGGGGACCGGCGCCCTGGTGCCGCCCTCGATCTTCGCACCGAACGGCCTGGTCTCCGTTATGGTGGACGGGGAACAGGAGCTGCTTGAGTTCGGCAAAATCATTGTCGCCACGGGCTCCAAGCCAAAGACGATGGGCATTCCGATCGATGGGACGCACACCATGACATCGGACGAGGCCCTGGCGCGGGAGGCTCTGCCCAAGTCAGTGATCATCATCGGCGGCGGCGTCATCGGCATGGAATGGGCCAGCCTGTACAACGACTTCGGCGTCGCGGTGACAGTGCTGGAGTTCCTGCCCCGGATCCTGCCGACCGAAGACGAAGAGGTGGCCGCTGAGCTCGACAAGCAGATGCGGCGCCGTAAGGTGAAAATTGTCACCGGAGCGGCGGTGGATAGCGCCTCCGTCAAGGTGGAGAACGGCGAGGTCTCCCTGAATGCCAATGTGGGGGACGAGGTGCAGCGCTTCACCGCGGAGGCGGTGCTGGTCTCGGTGGGCCGGGAGCCCGTCACCACCGGCATCGGCCTGGAGAACCGGGAGAAGGCTACCTATGGCAAGGGCGGCTTTGTCGAGGTGAACGGGTTCTGCCAGACGGGCGACCGGAACCTGTACGCCATCGGCGACGTGACGGGCGGGGGTCTGGCCCATGTGGCGGCCCACCAGGGGATTATCGCCATGGAGCACATTGCCGGGCAGGATCCGCACCCTTTCGATATGCGTAAGGTGTCCCGTTGCGTTTATACTCGCCCTGAAGTAGCCGCGGTCGGTTACACCGAGGCGGAGGCCAGGGAAAAGGGCTTCGCAGTGAAGGTCGGCAAGTTCCCGTTCCGGGGCATCGGCAAGGCGCTGGTCCACGGAGACGTCGACGGCTTTGCCAAGATCGTGGCGGATGCAAAGACCGGCGATCTGCTGGGCGTCCACATGATCGGGCCGGACGTGACCAACTTCATCTCCGAGGCGGGGTTGGCCATGGTGCTGAACGCCAGCGCCTGGGAGATCGGCCAGACCATCCACCCGCACCCGACACTCTCCGAGATTCTGGGTGAGGCGGCGCTAGCGGTGGACGGACGGGCCATCCATAGCTGATTCGAGGTGCTTTGGGGATCGAGAGTAGGAGGGGTTTATACAGTGACGGCTAACACACAGGCCCGGCACGAAGCCCTCGGGCTGACCCGCGACCAGCTGCTGGAGATGTACTACTACATGCTCCTTACTCGGCGGATCGACGAGCGGCTCTGGCTGCTTCAGCGCGGCGGCAAGATTCCGTTCGTGATCTCTCCCCAGGGCGCTGAGGCGGCCCAGGTGGGCGGCGCTTATGCATTCCGGCGCAATCAGGACTGGTTCTTGCCGTATTACCGGGACCTCGGCATCAACCTGGTGGCAGGGGTAACGCCGCGGGAGATCATGCTGAGCGCCTTTGCCCGCCGGTCTGACCCGTCCTCCGGGGGCAAGCAGATGCCGAACCACTGGGGCAACCGCGGCGCCAACGTCGTGTCAGGCTCCAGTCCGGTGACGACGCAGCTGCTGCATGCGGTGGGCATCGCTCAGGCCTCCCGGATGCGCGGCGACGACGTGGTCGTCTACACCTGCTGCGGCGAGGGCTCCGCCAACCAGGGCGACTGGCACGAGGCGCTCAATTGGGCGGGCCTACACAACCTGCCGGTGATCTTTATGGTGCAGAACAACCAGTACGCGATCTCCGTGCCGCTCGAAAAGCAGGTGGCGGGCGGTTCGATCGCAGCCCGCGGCAAGGGTTACGGCATGCCGGGCGTCCAGGTGGACGGCACCGACCTGCTGGCGGTGTACGAGGCGTTCAAGGAGGCCCATGACCGGGCTATGCGAGGTGAGGGCCCCAGCCTGATCGAGGCGCTCTGTCTGCGGATTACCTCTCATTCGTCCGATGATGACCAGCGGCGCTACCGCTCGGCGGAAGAGATCGAGGCGATGAAGGCCGGGGACCCCCTGACGAAGATCAAGCATTACCTGGCCGAGCATGGCCTGTTGGACGACGCCGGCTCGGCCGAGATTGATGTGCGCGTCAAGGCCGAGGTCGACGACGCCACCGAGTGGGCCGAGTCCCAGCCCTACGCTGACCCGGAATTCGCGCTCAGCCAGGTGTACGGGGAGGGATAAGTCGATGGCGGTCTTGAACTTTTTGGAAGCGGTCCGGGAGACCCTTCGCGCGGAGATGCGGCGGGACAAGGATGTCTGGGTGGTCGGTGAGGATGTGGGCAAGAAGGGCGGCGTCTTCGGCGCCACCCTCGGCCTGTTCGACGAGTTCGGCGACCAGCGGGTGCAGGACTCGCCGCTGACGGAGTCGGCGATCGTGGGCGTGGGCATCGGTGCGGCGCTGTACGGCAGCAAGCCGGTGTGCGAAATTCAGTTCGCGGACTTTATCTTCCCGGCGTTCAACCAGATCATCTCCGAGGCCGCGAAAATGCGGTATCGCTCGGACGGTGACTGGACGGTGCCGATGGTGATCCGCGCGCCCTTCGGCGGCGGTGTGCACGGCGGCCTCTACCACAGCCAGTCGGTGGAGCAGTACTTTACCAGCACGGCGGGCCTCAAGGTGGTGGTGCCGAGCACGCCCTATGATGTCAAGGGACTGCTGGCGGCAGCGATTCGTGACCCGGATCCGGTCCTTTTCTTTGAGCACAAGGGCCTGTACCGGGCGATCAAGGGCGAGGTGCCGGAGGGCGATTACATCATCCCGATCGGCAAGGCGGATGTGAAGCGGGACGGCACGGACATCACCGTGATCACCTACGGCAAGGCGGTCCACTTCTGCCTGGAGGCCGCGGAGGAGCTCGCGAAGGAGGGCCACAGCGCGCTCGTGCTCGACCTGCGGACGCTGCTGCCGCTGGACCGCGAGGCGATCATGACGGCGGCCCGCAAGACCGGCAAGGTGCTGATTGTTCATGAGGCGGGGAAGACGCACGGGATCGGGGCCGAGGTTGCAGCGCTGATCGCTGAGGAGTGCCTGTTCGACCTGGACGCCCCCGTGCAGCGCCTATGCGGCCCGGATATCCCCGCCATGCCTTACGCTGGACCGATGGAGAAGTTCTACATGCTCTCGCCGGAGAAGTGCCTGGAGGCGATGCGCACGCTGGCGCAGTTCTAGCAGAGGGGGACACATCAGGTGGAGATCAAGATGCCGCAGCTCGGCGAGTCGGTCACCGAGGGGACCATCGGGAAGTGGCTTGTGAACCCCGGGGACCAGGTCAAGAAGTACCAGCCGATCGCCGAGGTGATTACGGATAAGGTGAATGCTGAGATCCCCGCCCCGCAGGACGGGACGATTGTCAGCTTTGCGGTGGCGGAAGGGGTCACCGTCAAGGTGGGCACCCTGATTGCGATGATGGAGACCGGGGCCGGGACGGGTTCGGCCGCGGCAGCGCAGCCGACTGCGCCGGCGGCGGTGGGCGGCCCGGTGCGGGCATCTAGCGGCCCGGCGGCCGCGTTGGCGCCGGCACCGTCGCCGGGGAAAGCGGCTGCGGCTCCGGCGCCCCTGGCGGCGGCGGGCAGCGCAACGCTGGACCGGGCGGAGGCTGGTGGCGGCGCTCGCTACAGCCCAGCCGTGATGCGGTTGGCCCAGGAGCATGGCATCTACCTGAACCGGCTGAAGGGCACGGGCCTTGGCGGGCGCATCACACGCAAGGACGTGGAGGCGTACATCGCATCTGGCGCCGCGGCGGAGCCGGCGCCGCAGGCTGAAACCGCTTTACAGGCGGCGGCGGCGCAAGCGCCCGGGAGCGCACAGACCGCCAGCCCTGCACCAGCGGCCAGCCCGGTCCCGCAGCCCATGGCGGCCGACCAGGTGATACCGGTGGACGCTGTCCGCCGCCGCATCGCCGAGAAAATGCTCCAGTCCAAGCACGAAGCGCCCCACGCCTGGACCATGATGCCCGTGGACGTGACCGGCCTGGTCAAACTGAAGGAGCAGCTGGGCGAGGAGTTCAAGCGCCGGGAAGGCATCAGCCTGTCCTATGTGCCGTTCTTCATCAAGGCTGTCGTTGAGGCGCTCAAGGAGCAGCCGATCATCAACAGCCAGTGGGCCGGCGACAAGATCATCATCAAGAAGGAGATCAACATCTCCATCGCAGTCGCCACGGAGACGGCCCTGGCGGTCCCCGTCATCCGAAACGCCGACCGGCTGTCGATTGCCGGGCTCAACCACGCCGTGGCCGACCTGGCCGGCCGGGCGCGGGCGGGCAAGCTGACGCTTGACGACATCAGCGGTGGCACCTTCACGGTCAACAACACGGGCTACTTCGGCTCCGCCATGTCGGCGCCGATCATCAACCACCCGCAGGCGGCGATTCTCAGCTTTGAGGCGATCACCAAGACCCCTGTGGTAATGGAGAACGACGCCATCGCCATCCGCTCCATGATGAACATCTGCATGAGCCTGGACCACCGGATCCTGGACGGCCTCGTGTGCGGGCGTTTCCTACAGGCGGTCAAGAGCCGGCTGCAAGGGTATGCGGCCGGCACCGTCCAGCTGTATTAAGCGCCTGAAGCCACCCTCCGCACAGGGTGGCTTCAGCATCTCTTCAGTTGCCCAGACCGGCGATCCAGTTGCCGACGATCGGGTGGCGGTGCTCCTGCCCCTGGAAGCCCTTGATTGCCGCGATAATCGCGAGAACGATCGCACCCACCGCAATGACCAGCCCAAGCAGGCCGCCGAGGAGGGTGGCGCCGACCGCCGCACCCAATCCGATGGTGGAGCCGAGACCGATGCCGCCGACCACCCCGGCACCGAACAGCAGGGCAAGGAGAGCGTGGATGACCAGCAATAGCATCTGAAGCCCCAGCGCCTGTTTCACATGGCCGCCGACAAACTGCGACTTGGGCCGGTAAATGATATAGAGCACCACATTGGCAATCAGTCCGAGCCAGCCGAAGAAGATGGCCAGGTGCGTCAGTCCGCCGAGGGTCTTCTCCTCCGATGTTCGCTCCACCCGCATCCCTCCTGTGGGATAGGTAAGCCTTGTCTGAGACCGGTACACGCCACTCTATGCAGCGGCGCCGCCAGTGGTGACCGGCATGGCGAGGGCTGGTTGCGGGAACCAGCGGAAGCGGGTAGACTAGAATCACCGAGGCCCAGGCGCAAGAATTGTTTATGTAGGAAGTGACCAGCGTGGCTGATCAGATCAAGATGGACTCTGCGCACGAACTGCCTGTGACGCCTAGCCGCGCCAAGGCCGACGTCGGCCGCAAGCCGGAGTGGCTCAAGATCAACCTCCAGACGAACCCCGAGTTCATGGAACTGAAGAAGCTGATGCGCGGGCAGAGCCTGCACACGGTTTGCGAGGAGGCCCGGTGCCCCAACATTTTCGAGTGTTGGAACCGGCGGACCGCGACCTTCATGATCCTCGGCGACATCTGCACCCGGAACTGCGGCTTCTGCGCGGTCAAGTCCGGCCTGCCCACCGAACTGGACCTGGCCGAACCGGAGCGGGTCGCCGATGCCTGCGTGCAGATGAACCTGAAGCACGTGGTGGTCACCTCCGTGGCCCGTGATGACCTGCAGGACGGGGGCGCCCAGATCTTTGCGGAGACGATCCGGGCAATTCGGCGCAAGAACCCCCACACTGGTGTGGAGGTCCTGATCCCGGACTTTCAGGGCAACTGGGACGCACTCAAGGTTGTCATGGACGTCGAGCCTGACGTGCTGAATCATAATGTCGAGACTGTGCGCCGTCTCTCCGACCGGGTGCGCTCCCGGGCGAAGTATGAGCAGTCTCTGGAGTTGCTGCGCCGGGCGAAGGAGCTGAAGCCGCAGATCAACACCAAGTCCTCGATCATGGTCGGACTGGGTGAGACCATGGCAGAGCTTTACGAGGCCATGGACGATCTGCGGGCGCACAATGTTGACGTTGTCACCTTCGGCCAGTATCTGCGGCCTACGGTCAAGCACCTCGGGGTCGAAAAGTTTTACACGCCGGCCGAGTTCGACCACCTGCGGGAGGTGGGCTTCCAGAGGGGCTTCGCCCACGTGGAGTCGGGCCCGCTGGTCCGCTCGAGCTACCACGCCGATGAGCAGTCGGCGGAGGCGGTGACGCGGCGCAATGCCGCCGCTCTGACCGAGGCGGGGAAGATGCTCGAGACCGGCGACTAGGGGGCTGCGGCGATGCTATTGCGCGAGTATCTGTTGTTGGACCTCGGGCATATGACGGCAGCGGAGGCGGGGGCCTGGCAGGGCGACATGGTGCGACGGCGCGAGGCGGATGCCTGCCGGGACCTGCTCGCATTCTGGCGGCCCCGGCAGGCGGCCGGGGTGCAGCTGTTCGCGTACCCGGTGGCTAGCCTGAAGCGCTTCACGCAGACGATCCCGCTGGAAGCGTTCGTCACGGGCCTGCTTGATGCCGCGCAGGAGGCGCTGCTGGTCGCCCTTCGTCTGGAGGCGGCCCGGGCTGGGAACAGGCTGGAGGCTGGGGGCCAGGCCGTGTGCACTGTGTCGGCTGAGCGCCACGGCGAGGTGGCCGCGGGGCGCCTTGCGTTGGACCTGGCCGCGCTTCAGACACTGTTGGGGAGCGACCGTGAGCTGAACGTGAAGGTGCTGACGAATGCGATCGCCTACCACTTTGAGCAGGCCTTCGGCTACGCACAGGCGGCGCAGCATCCCGTGGCCTATGAGGAGTCCATGCGCCCCAAGCTATAAGGGCGGGAGTTTATATTTGACGCGGATTGCGCTGATTACGCAGATTTCCGGCATCCAGGCGCTGATTAGTTCGGGTAGCGTCTCAAGGGTGGGACTGCGGTGTTTAAATATATATTTTAACACCCCAGTCCCGCCCTTCAGATGGTCGCCGTAACTAATCCATGCTACTGCCGGAAATCTGCGCAATCCGTAAATTCGCGTCAATAAAAAAGAAACAGCCATCCCGACGGGATGGCTGTTGTGCTTCTATCCACTACCCAGCTTTGAATAGGGCGCCGAACAGCGTCAGCTCGCCGCCGCCCCGGGGGCGGCGCAGCGGGATGTCGGCAGGCACGAGCATGGCCTGGACCTCCGGGTCCACCTCAGTGAGCTCGTTAGCCCCGTACCAGGCCCGCAGTTTCTCCAGCGCCTCGGTATCTACAGACGTAAAGCCGATACGGCTGACCTGGATCGCCCCGGCCCACCAGCGCACCTGGCCGAACGAACGGACCACGGTGTGCGTGACGAACGGGCCGGCGTTGCTCAGGAGCACCCGCAGGGTGGAACGCCAGGGAGTCCCGTCGGGAATGGGGAGCGGACAGTCAAACTGATAGGCTCTGAGTCCATAGGAGGTGTGGTCCGCAACCTGGCCGCCGAGCACCCGCTGAAGGCTTAGTTGCCAGACCCGGCCCTGCTTGGGATCCGTGGCCAACTGCCCGTTCGCCACAGCCGCCCGCAATGCTGCCAGAATCTCCTCGTCAATGCCCATATGTGGCTCTCCTTACACCTGTGCGAATCGGTTGCCCTTTTTGAGCAGCCGGCCCTGCGCCTCCATATAGACCAGGTGGGCCAGCGTCTCCGACATGGCAAAGCGGATCTGGTGGATGGTGAGCTGCTCCGTCCGGAAGGTCTGCTCGCAGACTTCCCATGCGGTCGCGCCCTTGGTGGCGCCGCATGCCCGCTCCATCTTGTCAAGGCGTTCGGCATGGTGCCTGCGAATCTCCTGCACCCGACCGGAAACATCTGTGATCATGGTGCGGTGACCCGGAAGGGCCAGCTTTGCGCCAAGTGCCTCCACCTTGCCAAGCGAGTTGAGATAGTCCTGGAGCGGGTTGGGCCGGCACTCCGGCCAGAGGCTGACGTTGGGCGTGATCTTGTTCAGGATCATGTCATTGGCGAGGAGAATGCCGGAGTCCGCGTGCCAGAACACGGCCAGGCCATCGGAGTGGCCGGGCGTCCAGATCACTGCGTAATCAGCGGCGCCGATGCGAAACATGGAGCCTGCGGGCACGGGGGTGATCGTGGCGAGGGGCTGGATCTTGCCCCACTGGTCGTGATGATGCCGGGAGATCTCTGCGGAGGTCTCCATGGGCATGCCTTCGGCCGCGAAGAAGTCGCGCAGGGCATCGGCCTGCCGTTCCATGCCGTCGC
>JAQBPS010000449.1 GCA_028287415.1 Bacillota bacterium
TTGGCAGCCTTATCGGTGAGAGAGATGTTCATCGTAAATCCCTCCTAAATAACGTACCCTTGAGACGAATTCTACCACGTGCTGCGAGGACGCACAAGTCCAATCAACTTTTACAGATGAAAGCGCGCCGGAAACGAAATTGAGGGAAACAATGGGGCGATATTCGTTTATAATGAGGATGGTTATCAGTGGTTTCACCATTGGGGGAGGCTTTGCAAATGGCCGACGAGCTCGGCATTGAGCTCCACGCAAACACTCGCATTCCGGATGACTATTATATGCTGTCCGACGCCGAGTTGGACGCCCGGATCCTGGCTGCGAAGGCGCAGCTGGGCGAGCAGGTTGTGCTGCTGGGCCACCACTACCAGGGCGCCCGGGTGGTGCAGTGGGCGGACTTCACCGGCGACTCGTTCAAGCTGGCGCAGCTGGCGGTGACCAAGTCAACCGCCCGGTATATCGTCTTCTGTGGGGTTCATTTCATGGCCGAGACGGCCGATGTGCTCTCACCGGACGGCACGTCCGTGATCCTGCCCGACCTTGGGGCGGGCTGCTCCATGGCCGACATGGCTGACGAGCGGCAGGTGGACACTTGCTGGTCTATGCTCCAGGAACGCTTCCCGACGACCAAGATCATCCCGATCACCTATATGAACTCCACCGCTGCGCTCAAGGCGTTCTGCGGCGAAAACGACGGGGCGGTCTGTACCAGTTCCAACGCCGAGGGCATCCTGAACTGGGCGTTTGCGCGGGGCGAGAAGGTGCTCTTCTTCCCTGATCAGCACCTGGGGCGGAACACCGGTTACAAAATGGGCATCCCGCTTGAGCAAATGGTCGTGTACAACCCCCTCTTCGGCGACTTCGAGTGCACCGACGAACAGCTTGAGAACGCCAGGATTATCCTATGGAAGGGCTTCTGCTCTGTGCACCAGAAGTTCTCGGTGGAGCAGGCCCAGGAGGTGCGCTCCCGTTACCCGGGCATGAAAGTGATCGTCCATCCGGAATGTGCACTGGACGTGGTGCTGGCCGCCGACCACGTCGGCTCCACCGAATATATCATCAAGATGGTCGAGGAATCACCGGCAGGCTCCCAGTGGGCGATCGGGACGGAGATCAACCTGGTCCACCGCCTCGCCGAGACGCAGAAGGATAAGCTGATCCTCTCCCTCTCGGGCCCCAACGTCTGCCCGTGTGCGACCATGTACCGGATAAGCCCGCAGCACCTTTGCTGGGCGCTGGAGAACCTTGCGGAGGGCCGGGTGGTCAATCAGGTCAAGGTTGCGCCCGACATCCGCCACTGGGCCGGAGTCGCCCTGCAGCGCATGCTGGCGATTACAAAGTAACACCAGGGTGCCTCGCCCCTGGTTGCCCACAATGCAGAAGAGCCGTGAGGGCCATGACCTCACGGCTCTGACGCGCACCCTGAAGGCGGGGAAGGGTGTGGGAAGGGCAAGCTGCAAACGCCCCGGACACTACGATTTTAGGGTCCGGGGTGTTTGCTGCGCAGTCGGCGGCGCTCTGCCCCCTTCCCACTTAAATCATCGCCTTTTGCATGCGACTCTGCTGGCCTAGGGACGGGCGATCGTGAACATCGGGGAGCTCCAGTGCTCCCAGTCCGCTGCAGTGTCGGGAGAGCCCGTCGCCTTCAGGACTGAGATCACCAGCTGGTAGCTGCCGTCCGGCAGCGTCTGCTCCACCTGGCGGGCGTCCATGTACTTGCCGTCCCAGTTGACCGAGAAGAAGCCGTTGGCCGAGCTGTTCCGCTCCACATACTGCTGCGTGGCGACCGTGTAGGTCTTACCGGCGGCATCCTTCACGTCTACCCGCATCGTACGGGACTGAAGATCGAGGTGGTAAAGCAGCGTGGGCAGGTCGTCGCCCTGGAGCGTATAGGCAGCGCCCGCGGCCTGCTGCTCATAACCGTCGGCGGTGTTCTTGGCGAGCCAGGGGAAACCGTACTGGGTCGGCGCCAGCGCCTGGATCGACTTGTAGTTGCCCTTGAAGCCGGCGTACGGCACCCGCAGTGTCTGCCCACCGCCCTGCGGCGTAAACACGAGATAGCCGCCATAAATGCTCCTGTCCGCCAGGTCCGCGCTCGGGGTGATCGTCACCGTCAGTTTGACCTTCTCGCCGGCGGGCACCGTGACGCTGGCTGCGCTGAAGTCAGCGGTGGCGAAACCGGTGTTGAACGTGACCGAGAACGTGTTGGGGCCGGTAGAGAGCGCCGGGGCATGTGAGAGGTCATAGGTGATGGCCTTGGCGCCGTTGTTGCGGATGCTCAGCGTCTGGCCGATCGGCCCGATGCCGTCGCCCAGCGACAGCTTGGCCGGCTCGACAGACGTGCTCGTGAGAATCGCCTTGTCGATCTGGACCATGCCGGCGCCCTGCCGATGCACATTATCCAGGAAGCCGAGGCGCGGGTTGCCCCACCAGGGCTTGGGAACGGCGGTGTTCTGGAGAATCCCCCGCACATCGGCCGGCTTGGTCTTGGGCTTGGCCTGGAGCAGCAGGGCGACCGAGCCCGCCACGTGCGGCGAGGCCATGGAGGTGCCACTCAGGGTGGCATAGCCGCCCTTCTCCAGCGGGTAGGTGGAGTGGATCAGCCCGCCGGGCGCTCCGATGTCGGGCTTGAGGGTCAGGTCCGGGGAGAGCCCGTAGGAGCTGAAGCTGGAGATCAGCCCGCCGGTCGGGTTGAGGAAGGTCCCCTGCTGCTCCGTCCAGGTCATGGTGACCGGGCCGTTCGCCAGGCGACTGTCGATCAGCTTGCCCTCGGCGTCAGAGACCGACACCACCGGGATGGTGATCGCGGGGCTACCTGTGACCGTGCCGCTAAACCGCCCGGGTGAGTTGTTGTAGAGCACCACGCCCACAGCGCCGGCGTTCTGCGCGTTGATCGCCTTGGTGTAGAAGGTGCAGCTGCCACGGCGGATGAGGGCTACCTTGCCGGTCAGGCTGCCTGCGGGCAGTGCGCTGCATCCGTCAGCAGTACTGGCCGAGGTTCCCGTCCGGGCCATCTCCTGGCTGCCCGCGCTGGGGGGCAGCGGCGCTCCGGAGGCGGGCGCATAGCCGATCCCGGTATTGTCCGGGGAAATAGTGAAGGAAGCGAGCGAGACATGCGTGTTGTCGAAGGAGGCGACGCCGATCACGCTGTCGCCGAGGCCAGGGGCGCCCGCCGAATAGAGTCCGGTGTCACCGCTGTTGCCAATGGAGGCAACGACGACCACGCCCTTCTTGACCAGCCGGCTGGCAGCCATGCCGGTCGGGGACTGCGGCCACGGGGA
>JAQBPS010000514.1 GCA_028287415.1 Bacillota bacterium
CTTTGTGACAGGGCACAACCTGCTGGTGGATGGCGGCTGGACCGCACTGTAGTTCGCGGGGCCTATGGCAGAGGTCATCGGCCCTGGCTCCGGGCCACAAACACATGAGGGGGACGGGATTATGAAACGGTTGCGGCTAGCAGCACTCTTCATGGTGGTGGCACTGGCGATATCGGCTTGTGCAACCGGTACGAAGGCCCCGGGCACACCGGGCAGTGAGAACAAGCCGGCTACGGCCCCGGCTGAGGCCATCAAGATTGGCCTCGCTGTCACCCTTACAGGGAGCGGCGCACTGGTGGGCCAGACAGCAGCCAACGGGGCCAGGCTGGCTGTCGCCCAGATCAATGCTGCGGGCGGTGTGAACGGCCGGCAGCTTCAGCTGCTGGAGGAGGATACCGGTCTTGATAACACTTCAGCAGTAAATGCGGTCAACCGGCTCATTAGCAATGGCATCGTCGCCCTTGTCGGCCCCCTCGTCAGCACGCAGGGAAATGCGATCGGACCGATCGTGGTCAAGGAGCAGATCCCCACGATCATCCGCGGTGTGACGGTTGACATCAAGCCCTATGCTCCGTGGGTCTATCGCTTTGCGTCCCACGGCAGGCTCCAGTCGCTGGCTATGGTGACGCGTCTGGTCGACGACTTGGGGCTGAAGAAGATCGCCATTGTTTACTCCAATGATGAGTACGGGAAGGCGAACGCCGCTATCGCTCAGGGCTACCTGAAGGACCGTGGCCTCCAGCCGGTCGCCGTGGAGGCCTGGGGGCTTCTGGACAAAGAGTTCAGCGCCCAGCTCGCCAAGCTCCGTGACGCAGACGGTGTGGTCCAGCTGGGCATCGGTGACGGTGTCGCCCTGATGATGAAGCAGCGCACGGCGATGGGGATCAAGGCCCCGTGGGCCTCAACCGCGATCATCACCAACCAGGCGACACTCAACCTCTTCACGGACGAGGATGTAAATGGCGCATACGTGGCCCTCGAGGGCACCTTCGCCTCGAACGAGTCTGATCTGGCGAAGAAGATGAAGCAGGAATTCCAGGCCAAGTTTAAAGAGACCCCGGACACCAACTCCGCCATTTACTACGACGGCGTGTTCATCCTGACCGAGGCGATCAAGAAGGCGGGCTCCACTGACAAGGTAGCCGTCCGGGACGCCCTCAAGAACCTGAAGGGACTGGAAGGGGTCAACTGCGTCTACAACATGGACGCCGACGGAGAGAGCTGCCAGATGATGGGGCTTTACCAGTTCGACAAGAAGACGGTGAAGAAGATCGCGGTTTACGACTTCGGCAAGAAGTAGGCGGTCGTCAACGTGGCTCGGGCTGAATAGCCTGAGCCTTCACTGGAAAACCGGGGGGGAAAGAGCGTGCCCAAGATCGACCCGGCCCTGCTCGACTTTCGTGCCACGTACCGGCTGCTTGTCGGCTCCATAGTCCCGCGCCCGATTGCCTGGGTCTCCACGGTTGATCCTACTACGGGCCTGGTCAACCTCGCTCCATTCAGCGCGTATATGCTGGTCTCCGTGGTGCCGCCCATGGTGGCCTTCTCCGTGGGTCGGGAGGGGGGCGTTACGAAGGACACGCTCCGCAACATCGAGGCCAGTAGGGAGTATGTCGTGAACTTGGCGACGAGTGCTCTGGCGACCGCTGTCTCCATCTCCGCTCAGGAGCTACCGCCCGAGGTGAGCGAGGTGGAGGTGGCCGGCCTGCACACAGTCCCATCCGAACTGGTCAAGGTGCCAAGGGTTGCCGAATCACCGGTGCAGATGGAGTGCCGCCTGCATACGATCCTGGATTTCGGCTTGGCGCCCCACCGCCTGGTGATCGGCGAGGTTGTGCAATGGCACGTGAAGGATGACCTATATGCCAACGGCAAGATCAACATGGAACGTCTGGACGCGCTGGGCCGCATGGCCGGCGACGTCTATTGCCGCACCGACCATCAATTCACCGCTGTGCGGCCCGATCGCGGCGGGAGCTACCAATAAATCACCCCTGGTGGTGTCTGGGGAGGGTGAGGGTTGATGAAATTTGGGGTATGGGTTCCAACGCATTTTATCTCCGGCTGGGACCCGGTCATCCGACAGGCCGCGGAGAACCCCGGGCAGCTCCTGCCCGGTAACCGGGACCCCGGGTATCAGCTCGCTTTGGAGACCATTCAGGCATGCGATGCCGCTGGGTTCTACACGACACTGATGCTTCAGCGCCTCAACGGGCCGGACGCCGAGGCCTGGATTATGGCCTCAGTGTTGGCCGGTATGACGAAGAAGATCGAGATCATGACCGCCGTGCAGCCGGGATTGTGGTCACCTGCGATGGCTGCGAAGATGGGAGCGTCGATCGACCGCATGACGGGCGGGCGTTTCGCCGCGAATGTGATCGCCGGCTGGAACGAGGCAGAACAGCATGTCTATGGCGGAACAGGCCTGATGAAGGAAGATCCGGCCGCTCGCTACCGGCGGGCCGAGGAGTTCATCATCCTGATGAAGCGCCTCTGGACAGAAGAGGTGGTCTCCCACGACGGCGAGTTCTATCACCTCCACAATGCCTCCGTCAGCCCCAAGCCCTGGAACCGGCGCACTCCCCCCGTCTATGCGGCAGCCCGGTCCGAGGCCGGCCTTGAATTCGTTGCACGCCAGGCGGACTACTGGTTTGTCGATATTGAACAGCCCGTCACCAGCTTTGAGGCTGCGGTCGAGCGTACGCGGGAGCAGATCTTGGGTATGGACGCGCGGGCTGCGAAGTACGGCCGGAAAATGCGTTATGCCATGCAGTCGTTCATCGTGCACGATGAGGACGAAGCGGCTGCCCGCCGGAAGGCTGAGTCAATCCACAGTGCGGTCTCCATTGCTACCGATCCGAGGCAGATTGAAGTAGGCCTGATCGGTTCCGCCGCCCGCATCGCAGAGCGGGTCGCCATCTATGAGGATGTCGGCCTTGATCTTCTGCATATCAAGGTGGCGCCGTGGCGCACAGGTATTCCGGACTTCGTGCAGAATGTATGGCCGCTGATACCGCACCGGGGCACGGTACAGTAGTGCGGAAGGAGTGCTGTAGGTGGTCAAGTTCGTGACTCTGGTGGGCAATGCGTACAAGCCCTCGCGTGTCCATGTTCTGGCTGATTACATTGCGAAGCGCCTCAGCGAGAAGGGCGCCGTATCAGCTGGGCTAGTGGATTTTTCCGATCCAGCGCTCGCGTCCCTCGGCAAGCCTGCGACGGCACTGCTGGAGCTCGTCATGGCGAGCGACCTGGTCGTGGTGGTCTGCCCGATCTACAAGGGCAGCATGCCGGGCCAACTTAAGAACTTCTTTGACTACATGGAGCAGGGCGCCCTCAGCGGCAACGTAGCGATTCCTGTCATGGTCGGAGCCGCGCCACACCATGCGCTGGCGGTTGAGTACACCGTCAAGCCGGTACTCTCCCAATTGGGTGCGCTGAGCCTGCCGGGAGCGCTCTTCATCCACGACCAGGAGATCGATCGGGAGCAGTCCGTCATCAGCGCTGAGGTGCAGGACAAATTGGAGCCTGCCCTCACCAAGGCGGTAGCGCTTACGGTGGCGACACGATAGGGGGCGATGCGGATGCAACCATCCCCTACGATTCATCTGCTCACCCGCTCCACCTTTTCCGCGGCAAGTTCGCTCTGCTCCGATGCGAGGGTGGCGCTATAGCGGCAAGGCCATGCCTCGAAGAAGTTGTACCGCGCGCCACCTCCGTCCCGCTGCGGTCCAGCAGGATGACGGAGCCGGACTTCCGGTCAACCTTACCGTCCATGACCTGCCGATACCACTCGAACAGGACGTTGCCACTGCCCTGGGGGCCGGTCAGCGTAAGTCAGCCGCCGCAGAGCCGCCTCAACGCCAGCCTCCTGCCCCGTAGTAGCGGTGAGGTCAGCGACCACCAGCCACACGTTGTTGACCGAGTTCTTCACGGTTGACCTTCTGCATGGCCCCCTGAAACCTAACCTGGGTTGGCTACGTCCTTCCTGGAGAGAGGTCATGCAGGCAGGTGAGCACCCATGAAGCTCCGTTCGACCCTCGCAATCCTGGCCGCCGTTTGCGTGCTGGCAGCCTTCGGGGTCAAGAGCCACACACCTTCGCCGTCCCTGGCGGGGCCAGTTGCTGCAGCTGCTGGTGGCGGCCCCATTGCCAGCGTTGCGGCTAACCCTGCCAAGGTTCCAGCAAGTCTGAGCGAGCTGAAGGTGGAACACGTGGACTTCGTGGCCGTGATTCCGCCGATTCCCCAGGGGCCCAAGGTCCCCCGCCCCCTCTACGGTGCGCGTCCGGAGGACCGCCCCGCCCTCGAGCAGCTCCTCAGGGGTCTGGCAGCGGCGACCCCTGCAGACCCGGCAGGCGCCGACGCTGAGCACAAGCGTGTGGAGTGGCTGGATATCCACCTGATCAACGGGCGCCGCATCATGGTGCGGCCTGCGTGGACGTGCCATACCGAAGGCAACGGGATGGGCTGCACCACTGTGAAGGGTAAGGTCGTCATCGCAGAGGGCAACTCAGGCACGGTTGTGGCAGCACCGGAACTGGAGGCCTTCCTCAACGAGGGCCGGGCCAAAGCCATGCCCCCGGTGGAACAGCTGACCGTTGATGCCGGGGCCATGACAGCAGGCGAGACGGCCACCGTCAAAGGCGACGGCTGGGCGGGCGCGCAGGCATACCGGCTGACCCTGGAGGGTGCCGGCAGAAAGATCACGCTGAGCGA
>JAQBPS010000516.1 GCA_028287415.1 Bacillota bacterium
AAGCCACTGTTGGGGCGGGCCACCGTGATCGCCGCCGACTGCTTGCCCCGCCGGTCGCCGCCCGCCTGCTGCCCGGCCGCCAGGGCGCCGATCATGCGCTCCGGCAGTGGGCCGGAACCGGCGCAGAAGTGCTCAGCCATCGCCGCCACGACCTGTGATCCTGCGAGAATATTGCCCTGACAGCAAAACCCGTCCCCCACGACGTGCCCGGCCCAATCCTGGCACTTCGGCCCGGTGTAGGCGGCGGCCCGTCCCTGCCGGTCGACGACACCCAGTTGCCGGCCTGCCTGGCCCTCATCGCCGTCAAGCAGTGCCCCGATCACCTCGTCGCTGGATACGCCTGCCTGAAGGAACTGCAGCGCTCTTTCACCGTGGGCGGGGTCGAACCATGCCTGCGTCGCCGCCGCGCCGGCCCCAGCCCTGGCATAGGGGACCGCAGCACCGACCGCGAAAAACTTGGATTGCACCGCTACGCCGAATTCGCCTGTTTGCAAGTCACAGGCCACGATGGAAAAAGTGGCTGGACCGAGCATGCTCTCGCCTCCTGTTCACAACTGACTCATATACCAAGCAATATTTGTGCCAACGAAAAATGCGAAGTACGAAGGGAATGTGTCAAGGAATAAGCCGATTTCACCCGAAACTATGTATAATAAATCGCCTGTGTGTATAAAAATTCGTACAAACAGCTGTGTGGGAGGCGGTTACCCTGATGGAAGAGACCCTCCTCGCCAGTCTCACGCCCCTGACGACCGCCATCGATCAGGCTGTCACCATTGTGGACAGTGCCGGCACCGTGCTGGCTTGGAATCCGGCGGCCGAGCGGCTGTACGGAATCGCGAACAGCACGATTCTCGGCAACAATATCGCGGCTTTTTTTCCGCCGGCGACGCTCATGGTTCAGCGCGTCCTGAACACGGGCCAGCCGGTGGAGTCGAAGTACCACCAGCCCAGGCCGGGCATTCACGTCTTAGTTACCGCGATGCCGATCTATGCGAGGGCGGCGGTGGTGGGGGTGCTCGCGGTCGAGCGGGACGTGACCCACATGGTGAAACTGTCCACCGACTTGCTCGCCGCCCGGGACCGTGTCGCCGAGCTGGAGAAGCGTCTGATGCCCACACCCCCTGCCGGGGAGGCCGGCACCGATCCCTTTGGGCTGCTGCGTGGCAGGCACCCGTTGCTGCTGGCTGCAATCGCTATGGCCAGACTGGTGGCGCCCACCGAAGCTGTCACCCTGATCCGCGGCGAAAGCGGCGTTGGCAAGGAGCTGTTCGCACGTGGGGTGCACCTGGCGTCGAAGCGATCGGGCGGGCCGTTCATCGCCCTGAACTGTGGCGCCATCACGACAACGCTGTTTGAGAGCGAGCTGTTCGGCTACGCCCGGGGCGCCTTCACCGGAGCACTGCCCGCCGGTCAGCCTGGGAAACTCGCGATGGCGGACGGCGGGACGCTCTTTCTTGACGAGATTGGCGACCTGCCCATGGAGGGGCAGGTGAAACTGCTGCGGTTCCTTGAGGATCGTCAATTCTATCGGGTTGGCGGCACGACGTCCGTCACGGTGGACGTGCGGATTATCGCTGCCACCAATCGGCCCCTTGAGAAGCTGGTCGCCCAGGGGCGGTTCCGCGAGGACCTCTACTGGCGCCTCAACGTAATCTGTCTGGAGCCCCCACCCTTACGCGAGCGCAAGGAAGATATCGCCGACCTGATCCAGTTCCATATCCACGAGTTCAACATCAAGCATGGGCGCGCAGTCTCGCAGGTTGACCCGAGCGTGATTCGCGTCCTCATGGAATACTCCTGGCCGGGGAATGTGCGGGAGCTGCGAAATACCGTGGAGCGGTTGGTGGTGCTGGCGCCGGACGGCGTGATTGGACTCGACCTGCTTCCGACATCGCTGCGTCCAGCTGTCATCCAGCGGGCGGGCTGCGACGAGGCTGTCAGCACCGGGGCCATGGCCGGCTCAAAGCCAGATGCGACCGCCGACCTGCACGAAGCGGTCGCCCAGACCACGCGAGCGCAGATTCGGCAGGCGCTGGAGGCGACCGGTGGAAACCGGGCGGGAGCAGCCAGAGCGCTCGGGATTTCGCGAGCCGCCCTGTACTACAAATGCCGGAACCTGGGGGTCCCCCTGTGAACGCGCAAACCGGAGGCTGCCCCCATTAGGCACCTCCGGTTTATCGCATGAACCTACTACTACACGCTCAGCCCCAACTGCCACGCCAGGAACCCCCAGATTTCGGCCTGCTCCGCAATGACCATGGCCAGGGGCTTCCCGATGCCGTGGCCCGCCTCCGAGGCCACCCGCAGCAGGACCGGCGTGTCCGGCGCCGTGTGCTGCAGCAGCGCTGTCATCTTACGGGCATGCAGCGGGTCGACCCGGGTATCCGACTCGGCGGCGAACAGGAAGGTAGCCGGGTACCTGGTACCCGCCGCCACCCGGTGGTAAGGCGAGTACCCGTGCAGCCAGGGGAACTGCTCCGCATCGTCCGCGGACCCGTACTCGCTGATCCACAGCGCCCCGATCAGAAACTTGTGGTACCGCACCATGTCCAGCAGCGGCACCCCGCAGACCACGGCGCCGAACAGCGCGGGCCGCTGCGTCATCGCCGCCCCGACCAGCAGCCCCCCGTTGCTACGCCCGAAGATGCCGAGCTGCTCCGGCCGGGTGTATCCGGCATCGATCAGATATTCCGCCGCAGCGATGAAGTCATCAAACACGTTCTGCTTCTGCCCCAGCATGCCGTCGGCGTGCCACTCCTCGCCATACTCACCGCCGCCCCGCAGCACGGCCAGCGCGTAAATGCCGCCCTGTTCCAGCCAGGGATAGATCGTGGACTGGTAGGCGGGCCGCCGGCTGAGATTGAAGCCGCCGTACCCGGTGAGCACCGTCGGGCGGGCCCCATCGCGCACGAGCCCGCTGTGCTGGAGGATGAAGATGGGGGCGCGTGTGCCGTCCTGAGAGGTGTAGAAGGCTTGCTGAACAGTGATCGCGCCGACATCGGCCGCGGCCGTGCTGGACGCCCATACCGTCAGGGTGCCTTCCGCATCCAACTGGTAGATCGTCGGCGGCACGGTGAAGGATTCCCACGCCAGCATCGCCCGGGAACCGGCAGCCGTGAGGTGAGTCACGCTGCCCAGCGGCGGCAGCGGGATCTCGTGCATGGCGCCGGTCGCCCGGTCGACGGTGTACAGGTGCGAGACCACATCTTTTATCGCCGTCACCACCAGGTGCTGCCCTGCGACGGCGAAGTCTTCCAGCACCAGATCAGGCTGCTGGGGCACCACCTCACGCCAATGCTCTGCCGCGGGATTGGCCAGGTCTGCCGCCACGAGCCGGTAGCGCGGCGCCTGCCAGTTCGTCAGCAGGTATAGCGTGCCGTCGACAATCTTGCCCTGAAACACGCCCGTCCGGTCGCCGGTCAGCGAGACGAACTGCGGCGCCCCTGCCTGCCGGTTCTGGAGCAGCACTTCTGTCTGGTTCTGGCCCGCACCCACGCTTGCGAAGATCACCAGATACCGGCCGCAGTCGGAGAGGCTGGCGGACACCAGCTCACGGGCATGCCGCCCCTCGCCGAAGATCAGCGCATCCGCTTCCCAGTTGCTGCCCAGCTTGTGATAGTAGACCCGCCGGCTGAAGTTCTCCGCACCCGCCGGCACCGTGCCGGGCAGTGGGTACCGGGTGTAGTAAAACCCGGAGGCGTCCGGCTCCCACGCCACGCTGGCGAAACGGGTGCGGGGGATCCGCTCCTCGAGCAGGTCGCCCGTTTCCACATCGACGATGAACAGGGTGCTCCATTCATCACCGTTCGCGGAGTAACCGAAGGCGACCAGCCCGCCGTCGGGTGACGGATACCACCAGTCGAGCGCCGTGGTGCCCCGGTCGCTGGCAGCGTTCGGGTCGAGTACCACCCGCTCGGTGCCGCCATCCGCAGGGCGGACGCAGAGGAGCGGCTGGTTGCGGCCGGCAGCCTGGCGCAGGTAAAAGACCCGGTCGCCCTTCGCAACCGGGGCGCTCAGGGTCTCGCCGCCCATCGCCGCCCGTAGGTGCTGCCGGAACTGGACCACCGGGGTATCGGTGCTGAACACCTCATCTGCAAGCCGATTCTGCGCCGCAGTCCAGTCCCGCACATCAGGACTGGCGCCCGCTTCCAGCCACCGGTAGGGATCGCTGATCACCGTACCGTGCAGATCATCGGTCACCGGAACGCGCTTGCTTTCGGGGTAGTCAAGGCGATGGGGCATCAAATACACCTCGCAGGATTGGGTTGATCAGATACCACTTTCAATTCATCACGCTATATTCCTGCATGCCAGCATTTTGCCTACAGAAGCGATCCGTTGGACCGCATGCAGCCGCTGGGGTAAACTGTACTTAGCTGTTTCAGTATGGAGGGTATCGCCTATATGATCGCCCGCACCCGGTTCGGCGCCTGGGGCGTTGATGAAACTGCCCACCGGCTGTCCAATATTCACGCCGCCCTGAGTACCGCAGTCCACTGCCTCGGCGCCTGGATTGCCGCAGTCCCGGAGATGGAGACCAAGCTGACCTGGGCCTACCACCTGTATGACCACGCCTATCTGGCGGATCTGTTCGGCCGCCGGATTCACGGGCTCACCGCTGAGCGGCCCGACGTGCCATCCCCGTCCAATCGGCCGCTGCTCGGCTTCCTGCGGGAACTCACCAGCTTGAGCACCCCGGCCGAGCAGATCGCCGGGCTTTACCACGTCCTCGTGCCAGCCGTGCTTCAGGCCTGCCGTGAGCAGATGGACCGGACCAATCCCGTCGCTGACGAGCCGACCGTGCGCCTGCTCTATCAGGCGGCCGAGACCCTGGAGAACCAGGTGATCTGGGGGTCCAAACAGCCCGCCGATGCCGGCGCCGTCCGTCGCCTCCAGCTTTACCTGACCGAGGCGGGGGGACTGCATGGCCCGGGCGGCGCGCCCTACGACGGACCGGACACTTTCGTCCCGCAGCTTGTCGCAACGCCGGCGCGCGACGACCGGTTCAAGCCGCTGGCGCCCGGCAAGCGCATGCCCAAGGCGAAGCCGCTCCAGACGCCGGAAGGGCGGGTGCGCCTCCTGCACATCGCCCTGATCAACCTGGAGATCCCGGCGATTGAGGTCTGCGGCCGGATGATCGCCGAGTTCCCCGGCGCCCCGTGGCAGCTGAAGCTCGACCTGGCCGGTCAGATCTGGGATGAGGCCCGCCACGCCCAGATGTGCGCTGACCGCCTGACCGAACTCGGCGGCGCGATCGGCCAGTTCCCGTACCATCACCGGGTCTGGGAGCATTCCGTCGCCTGCGATTCCCTCGCCGAGCGCTTCGTGACGACACAGCGCGTCCACGAGGGCAACGGCCTCGACCAGACCCTGCTCGCCCGGGATGCGCTGGCCGAGCT
>JAQBPS010000577.1 GCA_028287415.1 Bacillota bacterium
GTCGCCACTGCCACCGTCTGCGCTCTCTTCGGCCTGGAGTGCGACGTGCATATGGGCGAGGTCGAGGTGGCCCGGCAGGAGTTGAACGTCTTCCGGATGGAGCTGCTCGGCGCCCGTGTGCTGCCGACCACGTCCGGCTCGCGCACCCTGAAGGACGCCTGCAACGAGGCGATCCGCGACTGGGTGACCAACGTCGAGACGACCCACTATATCATCGGCTCGGTCGTCGGCCCGCATCCTTACCCGATGATGGTGCGTGATTTCCAGGCGATCATCGGCGAGGAGACGATCACGCAGATCCAGGAGCAGGAGGGGCGGCTGCCCGACTGTGTCGTCGCCTGCGTCGGCGGCGGCTCGAACGCCATGGGCATTTTCCACCCGCTGTCGGCCTACCCCGAGGTACGGCTGGTCGGCGTGGAGGCGGGCGGCCACGGCTTGAACACCGACAAGCACGGTGCGACCATGACCGGCGGCGGCCTGATCGGCGCCTTCCAGGGCTCCAAGAGCTACCTGCTGCAAGATGAGCACGGCCAGATCACCGAGGCGCACTCGATCTCGGCCGGCCTCGACTACCCGGGCGTCGGTCCCGAGCACTCCTACTTCCGGGACCAGGGCATCGCTGGTTATGTCGCCGTGACGGATGAGCAGGCGCTGGAAGGGATGAAGCTGCTCTCCCGCACCGAGGGGATCATCCCGGCGCTCGAGTCAAGCCATGCCGTCTACCAGGCCGTCCAGATTGCACGTGAGATGCCGAAGGACAGCATCCTGGTCATCAACGTGTCGGGCCGTGGCGACAAGGATATGGTCCAGGTGAGCCGGCTGATGGGAGGTGGGGCGCGATGAGCAGGATCGCTGAGCGCTTCGCACAGCTCAAGGCACGGGGCGAGAAGGCTCTGGTGGCCTACATCGCGGCCGGGGACCCCAGCCTGGACGCCACCGCCGAGATCGTCAAGGCGATTGAAGCGGCCGGCGCCGACATGGTCGAGCTGGGCCTCGCCTTCTCCGACCCGCTGGCTGACGGCCCGACGATCCAGGCGGGCTCGCAGCGGGCGCTGGCCGCCGGGGCGAACACCAACAACGTCCTCGAACTGGTCGCCCGGCTGCGGGCGGAGGGCGTGCAGCTGCCCCTGCTGATCATGACCTACTACAACCTGCTGCTGCGGCCGGGTGTCGCCAAGTTCTGCGCCCGGGCGAAGGCGGCTGGCATTGACGGCCTGATCATCCCTGACGTGCCGATGGAGGAGGCGGAGGAGCTGCTCGCGGCCACGGCGGAGCATGGCCTGGACCTGGTCCAGTTCGTCGCGCCGACCTCGCCGCCCGACCGCATCGAGCGGGCGGCGCAGATGGCGTCCGGCTTCGTCTACTGCGTCGCCCTCACTGGCGTGACGGGCGCCCGCACCGCCCTGGCCCCCCGGTTCAAGGCGACAGTGCAGGAGGCGAAGCGCCACACCGAGACGCCTGTCCTGGTTGGCTTCGGCATCTCCACACCCGAGCACGTGCGGTCGGTCGCCCAGCTGGCCGATGGCGTGATCGTCGGCAGCGCGATCGTTAAGCTGTGCGGGGAGGACTTGCCCCGGGCGGAGATGGTGGCGAAGGTTGGACGTTTCGTAGGCGAGTTGAAAGCTGGGACAAGGGGCATTTAATGGCCACGGATTACGCGGATTTCGCGGATTTAGAGACAAACACAGATCGGAAATAAAAAATATATTTCCCTTTGTCATCTGTGTCAGGATCGGGAATCCCCGCAATCTGTGAAATCCGTGGCCATAAAAAAGCTTGACCCCACCGGACGGTGCGTGTATACTCTGCTACAATATCGCAAAACGATGACCGGGAGAAGTAAGCTCACGCCTTAGAGCCACAGAGAGCCAGCGGTTGGTGCAAGCTGGTGCCAAAGGCGAGCCGAAATACACCCGTGAGCGCAGTACTAAACCGGCAGGGTTTCGCCCCTGTCACAGTAGGTACGCCGGCACGCCACCGTTACCACGGGCGGGGAGGATGATAGTCCTCCGCAGAGGCGGGTCCCCTTGGGGGGGCCAAGCAGGGTGGTACCGCGAAAGTCGTTTACAAAACGGCTTCCGTCCCTTTCCAGGGATGGGAGCCGTTTTTTTCATTGCCGTCAGCCAACTACGAACAGAGAGGTGTGGGCAGAATGATCATCATCATGCGGAAAAATGCCTCAGAGACGGAGATTACCGATGTGGTGGAGCGGGTGAAGGCTGTCGGCTTTGGTGTACACCTTTCGCGGGGCGTCGAGCGGACGATCATCGGGGCGATTGGCGGCGACCGTGCGGCCCTGGAGAACATCAGCCTGGAGTCAGCGCCCGGCGTCGAGAAGCTGACGCCGATCTCCAAGCCCTACAAGCTGGCCTCCCGGGACTTCCACCCCGAGGATACCGTCGTCCGGATCGGCAACCACACCGTCGGCGGCAACGACCTCTGGATCGGCGCAGGCCCCTGCTCGGTTGAGGGCCGGGAACTGCTGCTCGAGTCCGCCCAGCTTGTGCGGGACGGCGGTGCCCACGCTCTGCGGGCCGGCGCCTTCAAGCCCCGCACCAGCCCCTACAGCTTCCAGGGCATGGGCGAGGAGGGCCTGAAGATCATGGCCGAGGCCCGGGAGCAGTTCGGCCTGCCCGTGGTCACGGAAGTGATGGACACCCGGGATGTCGAACTGCTCGACCGCTACACTGACGTGCTCCAGATCGGTACCCGGAACATGCAGAACTTCAGCCTCCTGAAGGAGGTCGGCCGCTCCAGCCGGGCGGTGCTGCTCAAGCGGGGCATGTCGGCGACGATCGAGGAATGGCTGATGAGCGCTGAATACATTATGAGCGAGGGGAACCACAACGTGATCCTCTGCGAGCGGGGCATCCGCACGTTCGAGACGGCGACCCGCAACACGCTGGACCTGTCGGCGGTGGTCGTGGCCAAGTCGCTGACCCACCTGCCCGTGGTCGTCGATCCCAGCCACGGCGTGGGCAAGCGGGCGTTCGTGGGCGCCATGGCCCGGGCCGCTGTGGCGGCGGGCGCCGACGGCATCCTGGTCGAGGTGCACCAGCGCCCCGACGCCGCGAAGAGCGACGCCGCCCAGACGATCGGGCCGGCCGCCTTCCAGCAGATGATGCACGAGATCAGCGCCATCGCCGAGGTGCTGGGCCGCCGGGTGCCGGTCAGTGCCGCTGCCCATGTCTAAGGAGAGCGACTTTGCGCAGGGCGGCCTCCGCATCGCCATCATCGGCGTCGGGCTGATTGCCGGCTCGCTGGGCATGGCGTGGCGGCGGGCGGGGGTCGCCCGGGAGATCATCGGCATCGACGCCGAGCCGGTCCTGACGGATGCCGTCCGGCTGGGCGCCGTCGACCGGGCGGGCACGATGGCGGAGGCGTTCAGCGCTTGCGATGTGGTCGTGCTGGGCGCCCCGGTGCGGGCGATCATCGAGCAAGCTCGCAGCCACGGGCCACTGGCGAGAGCAGGCCTGGTGGTGACGGACGTCGGCTCGACCAAGGAAGCGATCGTCCGGATGTGGGAGGCGCACCTGCCCGAGGGCGCCTCCTTTGTCGGCGGCCACCCGCTGTTCGGGCGGGAGGTGTCCGGGGTGGCGAACGCCGCAGCGGATCTGCCCCATGGCGTCCCTTACGTGCTGACGCCCGGTGGGCGGGCGACGCCGGAAGCGGTGGCGGTGATCACTCGGCTGGCTGAGGCGGCGGGGGCGGTGCCGAGGGTGATGACCCCGGCGGAGCATGACGCCAGGCTGGCGGTCTCCTCACACCTGCCGCAGATGGTCGCGACGGCGCTGGCGGCAGCGGCACTTGCGGCCGACGAGCAACTAACCGGCGTGCTGGATCTGACGGCTGGCGGCTTCCGGGACACGACGCGCATCGCAGGCAGCCCGGCCTCCCTCTGGGTCGATATCTTTATGACAAACCCGGCCGCCGTCCGGGCGGCCCTCGCCCTCTTCCGCACCCAGTTGGATGCGCTGGAGAATGCGTTGGAGTGGGGCGACCCTGAGGCGATTGAGCAGGTCTTCGACCGGGCCAACGAGGCACGGCGCAGGCTGACGTAGCCTCCGCGGGACATTTTTCTAGCCACGGATTTCACGGATTACCCAGATTTTTAATCACACACGGAATGGCCAGGGAAAATATATAATTTTTCTCTTTAAATCTGTGTTTCTCCCCAAATCGGTGTAATCCGTGAAATCCGTGGCCATATAAAAGGCCCACACAGCATACCACGGGAGGCTCAACTCTCCATGGACGTTCGCGTGTACCCCGCCCAAAGGTTGGACGGCGTTATCAACCCCCCCGGCTCAAAGAACTACACCACCCGCTACCTCCTGGCTGCCGCCCTGGCGGATGGCGAGAGCATCATCCACCAGCCTGCCCACAGCGAGGACAGCGAGGCGCTGCAGCGCTGCCTCCAGGCTCTGGGCGCCGAACTGACCCACGACGGCGACAAACTCCGAGTCAAAGGCTTCGGCCGCCATCCCCGCCCGGTCACCGAGCTCAACCCCGGCAACGCCGGCGCTGTGCTCCGGTTCCTGATCGGCATCTGCGCCGCACTGCTGCCCGCAGTCACCTTCGTGACCGATTACGGCGACTCGCTCGGCAAGCGGCCCCAGGCCGACCTCCTCACAGCGCTAGCCCAGCTGGGCGCCCGGGCCGACACCTGGGATGGCAAGCTGCCCATCACCATCTTCGGCGGCAACCTGAAGGGCGGCACCGTCACCGTCAGCGGAGAGATCTCCAGCCAGTACACGACCGCCCTGCTCTTCGCCGCCCCGCTGATCGGCCAGGCTGTGCACATCACCGTCACGGGCGACATGAAGTACCAGCCGCCCATCCGCCAGACGCTCCAGGTACTGCGCGAGGCCGG
>JAQBPS010000588.1 GCA_028287415.1 Bacillota bacterium
GGGCTAGGCCAGCGCGCGCGGCGGGCCGCTCGATCGACCGTCGAAGGTCGACCGGACGCATGGGACCGACCACCACCTGGCCGTCTCGCAACACTCGTACCAACTCGGGGTACGCGAGGCATCGGCCGTAAAAGTCGGCACGAATGCCCAGAACGACGACCGCAAGCGGGTCTGGCTCCATCCCGGCTCCGCCAAGGGTACATAGGACATTGATGAGAGCCTGCCGCTCGGCCTCATCCGGGCACAGCGCGAACGCCTCCTCGAACTGGTCCACCACAAGCACCAGCCGCAGGCTGTCAGCCTGAGCGCCGCGATTGCCCGCAAGCGCCTCGTAGACCAGCGCTCGCCACCGCAGCATGTCGGCACAACCGTCCTCGGGTACCGACCCGCCACCCAAGCGCCGCATCGCCTGAGCGAGTGCGGCGAGCGGATGCGGACCGGGAGTCAGAAGCATTGTCGGCCAGTTCTTGGCAGCGGAGGTCAGCAGCCCAGTGGCCACGGCCGGCAGTAGTCCGGCGCGCAGCAGGGATGACTTGCCCGACCCGGATGGCCCCACCACGGCGACCATGCTGGGCGGAGTCAACCGCATGGCCAGTCGGTTGATGAGATCGTCAATCAGCCGCTCACGGCCGTAGAACCAGCGCGCGTCGGCCTCCTCGAAGGCCCGCAGCCCCTTGTAAGGACACTCTCCCGGCTCCGGGGGCTCCTGGACCGCCGATTCGTTCCGAATCGCGGACAGGACCAAACGCTCCACGCGTGTTGCCGTGGTCAAGTGCTGGTAGATCACGTCCGTCTGGTGACGCTGCTCCTGCTGCATCGACCGGACTGAGGTGAGCGTTTCCGTGAGCATGCCACGGAACTCGACATGTGCCTCTCCGAGCGCGGCGAACCCGTCGACCAGGGTTCTCTCCAGCTCCTCGTCGGCCGCCGCCATTGCCGCCCGGATCCCATCGACCCGCTCCAGCAGTGTGGCTGCCTCCGTGCGCAACTGAGCGGCTGTCTGACCGCCCGCCTCCAAGCCGATACGCAATGTCTCCGTTATTTCACGCTGCAGCTCCTCCTCGTTGATTACTACCTTGCCATCCGGTTGGTCTCGCAGCCGGGCGATCGCGCCCTCGATGGCCTTCCCGATGTAGGAGCCACCGAACGACTGAAGCAACCCACTGACCGTTGCCAGGGCGGCCGCAGCCGACCCGTAGCTGATCAGTGGAGCGACGACTGGAGCGAGGGCGCTCGCCACTAGGAAGGCAACGATGCTCGGAGGAGCTGCTCCCCGCAGCAAGTGACCCGCTGTCCGCACAGCGCCGCCAATCCCGGCGCGCATGCGCTCGACATCGGCAACCGGCATGTCAGCCGGCGCGGGCGCTTCTCCCATTACAACCCGCATGTCCCCCTTACCTGCAGTGCTCGACTTGCCGCTTAGTCTCGCGCATCACGAAGGCGCCTGCAGGAGAGTAGAGCCGATGGCTGCCCAGCTGATGCCTTCCGCCACGACACCACGCGAGCGGTGGACTGCCCGCCCCGAGCTCGGCATTCTGAACGGTCGAGGTTCGTCTTGGATGCTACGCTCCTTGCGTGCTGCCGAAACGCGTACAATTCAGGATTTCTCTCGGGACGCTTCTGGTAGCTGTCGCCTTGGCCGTATCCGCCTGTACGGGATCAGCTAACGCTCCGACGAAGGAGAGCAAGTCACCGGCCCCTTTCGGAATAAGAGATAAACCACAGTCACCTCCAATTCCAAGGCAACCCACACTTGCGCAGCCACTTGACGTCCAAATTGTTGGCAAAGGTTTCAGCCAAATTCCGCCAGACTTTACCGGAACATCATACCGAACATACGCCGTTGTAATAAGGAATCCAAATCCAGAAACATGGATTGCTGACGGAGTCGAACTAAACCTTACCTTTACTGACGCCTCCGGTAAGGTCGTGGATTCGTTTGTTGACATCATTGACGCGATACTGCCTGGTCAGAGTGCAGCAGCGACCCCCCTGGCAGGCATAGGTAGTGGGGAAAAGGTCGCATCTCAGCTTCAGGTCCAACCTCATGTCGAGCGGTGGGAACAGACCCCTCCTTCACTTGGGAGGTTCATCGTCTCAGAAATCACTACTGTCCCCAAGGACTTTGGGATTGAAATGATGACTCGCGCTACCATCCATTCAAGCTTCTACAAAGATGTCAAGCAAGCCAATGCCGCTGCCGTGTATTACGACTCGGAAGGAAATATTGTCGGAGGTGCCTCCACGTCTGTTGATTGCATCCCCGCCAACGGCGACGCAGAACTCGGAGTATCTGCAGACCTAAAGTTGGACACCATTGCCAAGACCGAGATCTATGTGCAGCTTACTCGACAGGCGTTACTCGACATGGCGAAATAGCCCTTCCCTGTCACGCCGGGAACGTCAGCTTGCTAACCTCGTTCTCGGCGGCTTCTCTACGGGCTCTTCTCGGCGGCTTCTCTACGGGCTCTGAAGGGGGCAAGGCAAACAGAGGATCGTCCTGAAGGGTGCAAACACAGGATCACGGTTCTGAGCAGCCACAATGGGTATGTGCGAGGATCGCCGGCATGGCCTCTACCCTCGTCTTTCTCCTCGTACGGCGCGTCCTCACGTTGGTCGGTCTCGGTCCCGTAGCAGACAACAAGGACGTCGAGATTGCCGTCCTGCGCCACCAGTTGGCGGTGCTGCACCGCCAAGTTGCCTGGCCTCGCTACGCCCCCACCGATCGTCTGCTCCTCGCCACGTTGGCCAAACTCTTGCCGAGGGAACGATGGTCGGCGTTCCTGGTGACACCGGCGACGCTGTTGCGTTGGCATCGTGAGCTCGTGCGACGTCGATGGACCTACCCTCGCGAGTCCCGCGTCCGGAAGGGCCTCGATCCTGCGGTGGTGGAGCTGGTCTTGCGGCTGGCGAGGGAGAACCCCCGTTGGGGTTATCTGCGAATCTGTGGCGAGTGCGCCAAGCTCGAGATGAAGGTCTCAGCCACCTCCGTGCGCAACATCCTCCGCCGCAATGGCTTGGGGCCTGCCCCGAGGCGGGGCGGTCCAACCTGGGCCGAGTTCCTCCGCTCCCTGGCTGCGGGAGCTCTGGAGTGCGACTTCATCACGTACGAGACCGACGGGCTCACCCGGAAGTCCGT
>JAQBPS010000594.1 GCA_028287415.1 Bacillota bacterium
GCCGTCTCCAGCACCTTGCCCTCGAGCGGGGCACGGCGACAGGACTCCAGGTATGCCTTGGCTTTTGGCAGCCGTACATACCAGCCCTCGATCATCGCCTCCGCCGCCTTCTCTTCGATGCCGAGCTGCGTGGCGAGTCCGGAAGCGCCTAAGCCATACGCGATCCCAAAATTTATCGTTTTGCTGGCCGTTCGCTGCTCGTCGGTGAAGTCCGGACCGAAGATAGCCTTTGCCATCTGCGAATGCAGGTCCTCCCCACGCTCGTAGACACCAGCCAGGAAGGGATCGCCCGAGACGTGCGCCAGGACCCGCAGCTCCGCCTGCGAGAGGTCCGCCTCCACCAGTACTCGCCCTGGAGGAGCCGCGAGCATGGCCCGCAGCAGCGGGTTTCGCGGGATGTTCTGAATGTTGGGGTCCGAGCTGGAGAGCCGGCCGGTCACCGTGCCATGCAACTTGAAGCTGGCGTGGATGCGTCCGTCCGCCTCCGCCATGGCCAGGTTGCCGAATTTCACCGCGTAGGTGGAAAGCGCCTTGGCTGCCTCGCGGTAGGCCAGCAACGCGTCGACGACTCCCTCGGCGATGAATGGCTTGAGGGTCGCTTCCTTGGTGTCCGGCAAGGGCTTCAAACCCATGCGCCGGAGCAGCCAGAGCACTTGCGCGGGGCTGCCTGGGTTGAACAGCAATCTGCGGTGGATGGTGTGCTGGGCGACGTATTTCATGCCATTCCAGTAGGCCTGCTCCCAGGCCTCCATGGCTGTCTTGGCCCGGTCACGCCGGTCATATGCCTGGTCCAACTCGGCGTTCGGCCCCGACTCTTTAGCCCGCTCGAGCTTGCGCACGGCCGCTTCCGCCAAGGTGTACCCTCGGTAGGTGTGGAGAAAGTTGCAGACCGTGCTCGGGTGGTTCTCGGTGATGTAGTTTGAGATCGTCCGCTGCGAAAGGTTCGTCAGCGTGGCGCCCATTTGCTCCAGCAGCCAGAGGGTGTGCAGCCGGCCGAAGTTGTAGCGGCTGCTCGCCGGACCGCTGATGTTCGTGCGGCAGCCGGTCTCGCTGCGAAACGCGTCGTCATCCCAGTAGACGGCCGCGTACTCCTGCAGCACACTGGCTGCCCGCTCTTTGTCGGCACGTAACTGGGTGCAGGCGTGGGTCACGCGCTCCTGGTCGATCCAGACGCCGTTCCGCTCCACCCGGTTGAGCATGCGGCTGGCAGGCAGCAGCAGCTGGTGGTAGAGCCTGGATAACTTGGCATCCGAGCACACCAGTGGATAGAGAATCTGGAACAGCTGGAACGTATAATCGCAGTCTTTGGCAAGGTAGGGGAGCAAGATCTCAGGGGGCACGTCACCCCAGCCGGTCTTGGTCTTCGCCATGTACTCGTGCAGCTCGTCTTCGTAGTCGTTGGCCCCCAGGCGGTCATTGGCCAGCTGCTTGAGTCCGTGGGTGCCAGGCTGCTCGTTCAGGCAGTAGTGAAGAAGCATAGTGTCGTGATCGACCTGTGCTTCAAGCCCGACCGCCTGGAAAAACTTGGTATCGAACTGACCGTTATGGTAGACGCAGCTCGGACGCTTTCCCGTGCCTGTCCAGAGCGGAGCCAGCATGGGCAGCAAGCTGCGGGGAAAGATCACCGTGTTACCGGGACGGAAGCAGAGGCCAATGTACGTGATGGTGTCGACGCGGGGGTTGAGTCCCGTGGTTTCTATGTCGACCGACAACAGCTCGCAGCCGAGCAGTGCCGTGACCCACTTCGCCGCTTCCTCTTCCGTCTCCACCAGCAGGCCGGAGCTGATGCCGGGGTTCGGTACCGGCATGCCCAGCCCGATGCGCACCGCCTGCTCGATGTCCTGGGCGAAGTACCGATAGTTATGTGTATTGCGCAGGACGGTGTTCGGGTGGAAGGTCGCCAGGACGGGGGTGCCGTCGGGCGTGTGCAGGATCTGACCGCGGTATTTGCCGATCTCCTTCTTGCCGGTCAGCGCTTGCAGCGCCGTGCCGCCGAGTGCCAGCACCAGTGTGCGGGGGAACTCCGCGATCTCGGCCAGCAGACGGGTGCCGCAGGCCTCGATGCCCGCCTCGTAGGGCTGGTCGGCCGTGGTTGGGTGACAGGCCAGCGCGGACGTGAAGCGGATGGGAAACCTATGCTCCCCGCACAATTTCGCGATCATCCTGTTGAGCAGCGCGGCGCCCTGACCATACGCCGGGGAATTGTCCACGCCCGGGGCTTCGGTGACGATCACCACCCTGGCGTCCGCCGGCCCGGTCTGCCAGAGCACCGCTCCGCCATACGGGCACGTCGCACACTTAGGCGACATGGGCATGCAACTCGGCGACATGCAGGATGATCATGGCCGCACTCGTAAGCGAGGTCACGCGAGTGAATTTTGCCTCGTCAAGCGGCTGCGCGGTCACGCCGAAGTAGCCTGCAGCGGAGCAATACGCCCCGTCAATGAGGATGGCATTCATCCCGGAAGCGATCGCCGGCTCAATGTCCGAGCGCAGGCTGTCCCCGACCATCCAGATCTGGTCTCTCGAGTACTGTGGGTACCGCTGGCACACGAATTCCATCTGTTCCGCGCCCTTGTGGGGCACGATGAGCCTGTTACCCGCCTTAAAATGGGTGTCCAGCTTCGCGTCGTTGATCCGCTTCCACTGCACCCGGTA
>JAQBPS010000621.1 GCA_028287415.1 Bacillota bacterium
GGTTGAGGCCAGCGATGCCGGGCAGGGTTTGGGGGTCTGCGCCGCCACGCCACTATGAAAGATGTGGGAAGGGGGCAGAGCGCCGCCAACTGCGCAGCAAACGCCCCGCACCCTAGTGGAAGAAGCCTACCAAATCCGGCTTGACCACCTTGCCCATGGCGTTGCGTGGCAGCTCGGTCAGGGTGAGCAGCCGCGTCGGCAACTTGTACGGCGCCAGGTGGTCCGCCGCCCAGTGCCGTAAGGTGTCCAGCGTGAGCTGGGCCCCGGGCCTGAGCACGACGGCCGCCCCGACCCGCTCGCCCCACGTCGGGTCGGGTATGCCCACGACTGCACACTCGGCGATCTGCGGATGCGCCAGCAGCGCCTCCTCGATCTCGAGGGCGGAGAGCTTATAGCCGCCCGTCTTGATGATGTCGACGCTGCTGCGCCCGAGTATGCGGTAGGCGCCCTCCTCGGCCACGGCGATATCCCCGGTGCGGAACCAGCCCTCCCGGAAGGCGGCCCGGGTGGCCTCCGGCTTGCCCCAGTACTCCTGGAAGACGGACGGGCCGCGCACCTCAATCTCACCCGGCGTGCCGGGCGCCACGGCCCGCCCCTCCTCATCCACCAGCTGCACGGTCACGCCTGGCAGCGGTGTCCCCACCGCGCCCGGCCGGCGGGGGCCGTCGAGCGGGTTCGACAGGGCCATGCCGATCTCGGTCATGCCGTAGCGCTCCAGCAGCGTGTGGCCGCTGATCGCCCGCCACCGCTCAAGCACGCTGACCGGCAGGGCGGCTGAGCCGCTCACCATCAGCCGCAGGGTGCGGCACCCCGCCGACATCGCTTGCTGGCGTTCTGGAGGCGCGGCCTCCCAGGCGGTGATCAGTCGCGTGTAGATCGTCGGCACGGCCATGAACAGCGTCAGCTGGCCGCTGGCAATGACGTCCCACACCTGGTCGGCATCGAAGCGGGGCAGGATCGTCACGTGGGCCCCGGACCAGAGCGCACAGGTCAGTACGTTGATGATGCCGTGGACGTGGTGCAGGGGCAGGATCAGCAGGATGTGGTCGGACGGCTCCCAGCCCCAGGCAGCAACCAGTGTGCTGACCTGGGCCGCGAGATTCCCGTGGGTCGTGACGACGCCCTTCGGCCGGCTCGTGGTGCCGCTCGTGTAGAGGATCATGGCGCGGCGCTCCGCATCGAGCGCCGGGAGCGCCGGGGCGCCGCCGGGGGCAGCATCTGGGGCGGCGTCAGGAGCGGCGGGGTCATCGGCGCCCGCCGGCACCAGCACGTCGGTCGTCAGGATGAGGCGCAACCCGCCCGCATCAGCAATCGGCGCCACCCTGTCCGCCAGCTCGGGATGAGCGATGATCACCGATGCCCCGCTATCGCCCACCACATAGGCCAGCTCAGCCTGCGGGTGCGACACCGCGAGCGGCACGGCCACGCCGCCGGCCCGCCAGATCCCCCACTGCACCGCCACATAGGCAAACCCGGGTGGCACGAGGAAGGCGACCCGCGCCTCCCGCAGGTCCGGCGCGCCCGCCAACAGCCGGCTAGCCGCCGTGGCCGATGCGTCCAGCAAATCCCGATAGTGAAAAACACCGTCAGGAGCGGTCACGGCGACGCGGTCTGCCGCCGCCGCCGCCCGCACGAAGAGTGGCTGTGCAGTCATGGCAATGGCCCTCCCATTCTCTCAGTGGTGGAACCTTTCGCCTGGTGAATCGCAAACCCCTGCGTCCGCTCCAGTTACCACCATACCCGCCCCGGCAGGATTCACAGGTGGGAAGGGCCAACTTCTAAAGACAACACTATACACGGACGAGGTGGTCAACCTGGCACACCATGGTGAAACCCGCGGTTCCCTGCGCCGCATGAACGACTGGCTCGGCGACAGACTTTCGACTGCATTGTCGACGATGGAGATGTTCTACCTGGTTGCGCTCCTGGTAGTGGTACCCCTCCTGTGGCAGCGACCCCAGGGACTGGTCGGCTGGATGCAGTACACGATCGCCGTTTTCTTTCAGGGGACTGCGTTGCCAGTCCTTGGCTATGTCGCTCGCAAATCGGGGGAGTCCCAGGAGAAAGTGCTGCGGGAGACTCACGACGCCGTCATGGAAGAACTGGGTCTGATGCGGGAAGAACTGCACCTGGCCAAAGAGGAGCGCCACGCGCTCAGGCTGATCATCCAGGAGCTGCGGCAAGACAAGCCGGACAACAGCTAGCTCCCCCATCTTCAGGCAGGCGCTGGTATTCGCCGCCACCGCCATCGTCCGGATCGGCTATGGCGGCATCATGCCGGTGCTTCCCGTACGGTCCGGGCCTATGTGGCCGACCTGACTGCGCCCTCCGAGCGCGGCCGGGCCTATGGCTGGCTGAGCGCCTGACAGTGCGGGCATCCTGTTCGGGCCGCTCGTGGGCGGTGTGGCCCAGGTCCTGGGCGGGGCGCAGGCGCCCTTCGCCGCCTGCGCTGTCCTCGGGCTGCTCGCCGTCCTGCTGCTGGTGGTGACGGGCCGCCAATCGGCAGCGCATGCGGATGATGACATGCTACCGGCGATGGCCGGCGCCGAGCAGCCCCTGACCGCACAGAGTAGCGCCTGGGCGCTCCTACGCTCCCCCGTTCTCTGGGCCGTTGCCCTGCCCGGGCTGGGAATGGCCTACCTGAACGGCCTGTACGCCGTCATCTGGAGCCTGTACCTGCAGCGCACGGGCGCCTCCCTCTGGCAGATCAACCTCTCATACACGCTTTTCGCCGTGCCGCTCGTCCTGCTGATGGTGCCCTTCGGCGCCCTCGGCGACCGGGTGGGACGGCCGCTGGTGGTCGCCATCGGCGGCATCGGCTCCGTCCTGGGCAATCGGCCGGTGGGCTGCGGCGCTGTTAAGCTGTCCCGAGCCCTGCTGTGTGCGACGGCCATCAGATGCCACTGGTGCAGCCGCCCGGCCAGGTAGAGCAGCGGCAGCGCCAG
>JAQBPS010000658.1 GCA_028287415.1 Bacillota bacterium
CTGCCTGCCGGCGTCTTGCGGCCGGGCAGCAAATAGCCCATGAACGCCGGCGCCGCAGCGTTCCGGGCGAGCGAGTAGCCCACCCGTGCAGCGCCGCCCACGTAGGAGTTGATGCCGGCAATGCACAGCGCCAGCCCGCTTACGCCGACCACCAATCCCCCGGTATTCCCCAGCGTCCCTTTGACCAGATAGACCATGGCGGCCGTGGCAGCATCGCCCTGCCCGTGCACGCCGGAGCCGACTGTGACAAATGCCGTGGCGAAGTAAAGCAGACCCACCACGAGTGCAGCCAGCGTGGCCGCCTTCAACACATGGCGCGTGGGGTCCACGAACTCTGCGGACAGGTGCGAAACTGCCTCCCACCCGATGTAGCCCCAGAACAGCATCGCCATCACCTGCCCCACCGAGACCCAGCCGTGGGGCATAAACGGCGTAAACGCCGCCGCATGTACCTGGGGCGCCCCCGCGGCGATGGCCAGCAGCACCACACCCACCGTCACGACCACCAGCACTACCTGCACCCGACCCGCGATCTGCATGCCCAGGAGTTGCACGATCCAGATGCTCACCATGGCGATCGCGGCGATCGTCAGTGTGGCTGACTGTCCGAGGCCCAACGCGGCTGCCATGTATTTGGCGCCGACGATCGTGGCAACCACGGGTGCGATGGCCACCGCAGCGAAGAAGAACCAGCCGGCGATCGCCCCCGCCATCTCGCCAAAGGCCTCACGCACAAAGCTGGAAACGCCGCCGGCATCGGGGCGCCTGGCCGAGAGAACGCCCATGCTCAAGGCCATCGGCAGCGTCAGCAGTGTCATGCCCAGCCACGCAACCAGCGCAGCCGGACCGGCCATGTCGGCGCTCAGCGCGGGCAGGATCAGAATGCCAGAGCCCAATACCGCTCCGATGTAGAGTGCGGCGCCTTGCAGAAGACCGATCGATGCCTTCAGCTCGGACTTCTCGCCGCTCATGTCGCATCACTCCGTAGATAAATTGGCTTTAATCGGTCGCTTCCGTTTGCAATAGGTTGATTATATCACGGGCGTGGGCGCTGGCGCCCGCGAAGATGAGGGAGGGAGCCACTGGCTCCCTCCCTTCATGCTATTGCTGTGACGCCGATGACAACAGCGCACTGCGCCGCTCACCACCGGGGCGGCGTGGTCGGCGCCCGCCCCTGCTGGCCTCACGCCGCCGGGCCTACGGCTGTGCGGGAGTCAGCAAGGCTGCGGCCGTGCGCGCCCGCTCGACGAGCCGGCGGACATGCTGGGCCTGCTCCTTGGTGCAGACCAGGAGCGCCTCGTCGGTATCGACAATGACCACATCTCTCAGGCCCAGGGCGGCGATGATTCGCTCCCCGTGCGCCTCCACCAGCACGCCTTCGCAATCCTCAACCAGCGCGTTGCCGCTCAGGCAGTTGCCGTTGTCGTCGCCCGATCGCAGGCGGGCAATGGCGGTCCAGGTGCCCAGGTCGTCCCAGCCAAAGTCGCCGGGGATCATCAGCACCCGTTCGGCCCGCTCCATGACGCCATAGTCGATGGAGATCTTCGGCAGCGACGGGAACGTGAGGGCGACGAGCGCATCAAATTCGGCGCGGTTGCCGGCGGCGTTGATCTGCTCAAGCCCCGCGTGCAGTTCCGGCAGGTGCTGCGCAATCTCCCGCCGCAGGGTGGCCGCCTGCGTGACAAAAATGCCGCTGTTCCACCAAAACCGGCCCGACGCGGCGTAGGCGGCTGCGGTCTCCCGGTCGGGCTTCTCGACGAAGCGCCTGACATGGTAGATCGTGCCACCTGTGGTGCGTTGGGTCACGTCGCCCATCTCGATGTAGCCGTAGCCGGTCTCGGGCCGTTCCGGCAGGATGCCGAATGTGATTACGTGATCAAGCTCGGCGGCCGCTTCAGTCGCCTGCAAGATCAGGTCGCAGAAGCGGTCCTCATCGGCAATGTGATGATCGGCGGGAAGGGCGACCATGACCGTGTCCGGGTCGAGCCGCTCGAGGAAGAGCGCAGCCAGACCCATGCAGGGAGCGGTGTCGCGTCCGACGGGTTCGACCAGGAAGTTCTGGGTGGGAATCCGCGGCAGCTGTGCCCTCGCCATGTCGAGGTACTGCGCGCCTGTGATCACGTAGATCTGGCGCAACGGCACGATTCGGCTGATGCGTGCGACGGTCTGCTGAATCAGCGTGCCGTCGCCGGTCAGGTCAATGAATTGCTTCGGCCGGGAGCTGGTGCTGGCGGGCCAGAAACGTTCGCCACGTCCGCCGGCCATAATCACTGCTGCCACTCGTGTCATGCTGTCCCTCCGCCCGTTCTTAACTGATTCTAACTTAATTATAACAAACTGCTACGATAAATTTCTATAGGCTAAATGTTATGGTGCAATGCGGGCGCGGCGGCGTTCAGCCTGGAGGCAATGGGGGAAGGTGTGTTGCGGGTTTACCGGGAACTCTTTTAGGGAGTTGAACGAGGGGGTCGGGGTTAGCTTGAATAAAGTGCTGCTGCGGTGGGGGCTGCTCCTGCTCTGGTGCGGCCTCATTTTCTTTGGTACAGCGAATCGGCACTTCACGGGTGAGAGCACGCATGCGGTGGTGGCGCAGGCGGCGCCGAGTATCGGGCTTGCGAGCGCCCAGCAGTTGGATTGGCTGAACCTGGCGGTTCGTAAGGTGACGCATGTGGTGATGTTTGCGGTCCTGGGGCTTCTGGCGTGGCGGGCGTTTGAGACCCGGCGGCCGGAGCGGGCCGCGGCCTGGGCATGGCTCTTTGTGACGCTGTACGCCGCTTCGGATGAGCTCCATCAGCACTTCGTGCCGGGGCGGACTGCCTCGGTCTGGGATGTACTGCTCGACTCGACGTCCGCGGCCGTGGTGTTGCTGGTTGTACCGTATGTGGCAAGTCATATTCGCCGACAAAAAGCTGAATCGCCCCGGTGACGGGGCGGTTCAGCTTTTTGTCAGATTGCTGACAAACTCGAACGCCCATCTGCGTTGCATAAGCATGCACAGTCATATTTTTAGGCCGCGCGGGCGAGGACCAACGGGTGCGACTACCCTGAAATGGTGCGGTTAGTGCGGAACGGTGGTAGCTGGGCGCTCCCCTCAGGGCTTTCTGCATGACATTGGCACCTCCGATCTTATGGAAACTTTTTTCCAGTCCAGACCCTCGGGCAGAGGAAAAAAACTTGCCATCGCGTGGAGCCGAGGCAACGGCAGGAGACGTCGGGTGCTGACGGTGGGGCGAATTCTGTCGAAACGGTAGATCACTAAGTCGAACTCAGTCGAAGAAGGGAAGGCGACGGCCT
>JAQBPS010000665.1 GCA_028287415.1 Bacillota bacterium
GTCGCCAGCTTGGTGGGGCTGTCCCGGAACTGGGGCGTCTCGAGGACTTCCCGCAGCGGGACCATCTGGCGCTCTTTGTTCGGCACTTCGATGCCGACGGCCGATTTGCCGGGGATGGGGGCCTCGATGCGGATGTCCTGGGCGGCCAGAGCCAGCGCGATGTCGTCAGCCAGCTGGGTGAACTTGTTGACGCGCACACCCGGGGCAGGCTGGAGCTCGTACCGGGTGACCGCCGGACCGGGCGAGAAGTCGACCACCCGGGCCTCGACGCCGAAGGTCTTCAGGGTGTGCTCCAGGAGGAGCGCTCGCTCGAGGTGCTCATCATCGGTGGCGGCGGCGACACGGGGGGGCACGGGGAGCATGGTCGCGGAGGGGAGCTGATACGTGGAAGCCTTGGTGGGCATGGCGGGGGCGGGTTCGGGCGCAGGCGCCGGGGGCACGGTGGCTTGGGTCGGGGCTGGGGCTGGAGTCGGGGTGGGGGCCGGGGCAGGAACCGGGCCTGGGGCGTGAGCCGGGGCCGGGGCTGGGGCACGGATCACCCGCACTGCGACGATGGGCGCCAGGGGCGGGGCCGCAGGCGGGGGCGTGACGGGGCGGTGCGGCGTCTTGAGCACCACTGCCTCAACCACGGGTTCCGCCGGGGCTCCAAACACCGGCGCTTCCAGCGCCACTGCCTCGACCAGGATCTCCTCCACCGGAGCCGGCAGCGCCAGCGCCGCCACCGGAGCCGGCAGCGCCAGCGCCAGCGCCGCCATCGGAGCCGGCAGCGCAAGCACCGCCACCGGGGCCGGCAACCCCAGCGCCCCGACCGGGGCCGGTAACGCCGGGATCGGCAGCGGCGGCGGTGTGATCAACACCCGGGGCGCCGCCGCCAGCACCGGCGTCACGGGAAGCTCCGCAGCCTCCTCACTCTCCGCCACGGGCGGGAGCACCGCAGGCGCCGGCGTCACGGGAAGCTCCGCAGCCTCCTCACTCTCCGCCACGTGCGGGAGCGCCACCGGCGCCGACTCCAGCTCCGCCCGGGGCGCCGCGGCCACCCGCCCTGCCAGCAGCGGCCTGGCGGTCGGGTAGTGCGGGGGCGGGAGTTCCGGCCACGCCTTTGGCTTCTCAGTCGGCGTCAGCCCCGGCAAGATCAGCACGCCCGCCTGATGCGGGGCCGGTGACGCCTGGGGCGCCGCAGCCGGCTTCGCCATGCTCAGTGTGTTCAGTTCTTCAGAGGCGGCCTTGCGCCGCCGCCCGATCGGCGGCAACGGATCCGCCAGCCCCCGGTGAGAGCGGCCCTGCCGCCGGGGCGCCTCAACCTGTGCCTGCGGCCGCTTCCGCCTTCTCGCCGCCCGTGAGCGGCGCAAGGCAATGACTGCTACAAGGGCGGCAAGCCCGATCACCCAAAGGGCGGTAGTACCAAACAGGTAAAGGGAAAGCAGTGCAAGTGAGATCGCTACGCCACCAATCGTGCGCGCACGGTTTTTGCCAGTGTTGGTCGTCTTGCGGTGCACATATCGCTGTGATCGATTCGGAACGCCGGACATAACAGGACTCCTCCAACCGTTTCCTACAGACAAGGAAAGGATTCTATAACAGCGAAAGGGAGTCCTGCTCTTTTTACGAGCCCCGTGCCATCGTGATGTAAGAAACCCACGCCCACCAGCGTCATACTGCCGACCGTGATTTCGCTGCATGGGAGGCAGATAACTTTGCGCACTGTCACCGCTGCCACCACTGCCGATGCCGTTCGCTGGGAACGACCGGGCGATGTTGAGCAAACCTGGTTCTGGGATGAGTACCTGTGCCCGGCCCCCGTCTCCCCGCTGACGCAGTCCTTCTACCCGTACACGACCCAGGCCTTTGCCCGTAACCAGCGGGAGTTCTGGGAGCGCCGGGGTGCCCTCCGGGTGATGTTTGTCTCCGGCTACCTCTATGTCAACCCGGACATGGGCGGCCGGCCCCCCGCGACCGCCATGGACCGGGCCCGGGAGAGCATGCAGCGCTGGGAGCAGGAGTGGCTGCCCGAGGTGGCAGCGAACGTTGAGCGCTTGCGGGCCCTGCCGCTCACCACCATGGCGGAGGATGAGCTGGCACGCTCCGTGATCGACGCCCTCAGCGTCACCATGCGCCACTGGCAGATCGAAGGGCAGGTGGATGGCCCCGCCCTCCTTGCCATCCGGGAGTTCGCTGCGTGGTATCAGGAGCGGTTCCCGAACCGGCCGGAGCAGGAAAGCTATCGGCTGCTCCAGGGCCAGGTTCACGCCCCGCTGGCGGCCACCCAAGAACTGTGGGAGTTGACACAGCTCGTCACGCCGGCAGTCGCCGATGCCTTGCGGGTAGGCCAGCCAGCGCTGCTCCCCGAACCGTTTCGGTCTGGGTTTATGCAGTACCTGGACCGGTACGGCTGCCGCACCGAACAGATGTATGACATCGGGAGCCCGACGTGGCTGGAGGAGCCGTCCCCTGTGATGACTCGCATGCTCAGGGCCGCAGAGGAAGCAATGCCTGATCCCCGGGAGGCGACGACCCGGTTGGCCGACGAGGCGGAGGCGCTGGCCGCCGACGTGCGCAGCAGCCTCCCCGCTGAGGAAGCGGCCAAGTTCGACACCCTGCTCGTGCGGGCTCGCACCGCAACCCGCGCCAAGGAGGATCACAAACTCCGGATCGAGCAGATGACGCCCGGCGCTGTCCGTGCCATCTGCGCTGAACTGAGCCGCCGCATGATTGCGGTCAACCTGCTTGAGGACCCGGCGGATCTGGCGTTTCTGACGCTGGCCGAGTTGATCGAGTTCGGGTTCGGACTCGCCCAGCCCCAACTCGGGGCGCTGATCGCTGATCGCAAGGCGGAGCACATGCGCAACCTGGAGGTGCGCCCGGTACCCTGGCTGGGAACCAACCCGGATGAGCCGGATGCTGAGGAACCGGTGAGCGGGGAACCCCAGCAGCCGGTCGAATTGATGGGGCGAGGCGCATCACCTGGCGTCGTGACCGGCATGGCGCGGGTGCTGACCGACCCCGCCGACACGGCCATGCTGCGCCGTGGCGAAATTCTCGTCTGCCCCTGGACCGACCCGGACTGGACACCGCTGCTGGCGGTTGCCTCCGCGATCGTAACTGACACCGGCGGTGTGGTGTCGCATGCCGCAGTGGTAGCGCGGGAGTTCGGCCTGCCTGCAGTAGTGGGTGCGACCGGCGCGACCAGGCTGATCAAGACCGGCCAGCTGATCCGAGTCGATGGCACGAATGGCATCATTACGCTCCGGCCCTAAAAGGCGCAAGGTGGAACTCGACCGGGTGCTCGGGCGAACCACCCCCGTCAACGTCGGCCAGGTATATACCGCACTCAACAAGCTGGAGAAGGACGGGCTCGTCGTCACCGAATTCGTGGCCCGTGACGATCAGCGGGCAGAGATGAAGGTCTACACGCTCGCACCCGCGGGCGCCGAGCACCTGCACCGCTGGTTCACCCAGCCCGTAGAGACGGTCGATCTGCGCAACGAGCTCTTCATCAAGCTCAGCCTCGCCCGGCGCACCGGGCGGGCGGAGGTCGGGCCGATCCTGACGGTCCAGCGCCTCACCACACTGCGCTCGATTCAGGAACTGACAATGCTGAAGGAACGCCTGGAGGGCACCGCCGATGACGATGTCGCCCTGCTGATCGACGGGGCGATCCTGCACCTGGAGGCCGATCTGCGCTGGCTCGATCTTTGGGAACAGCGTTTGAAGAGACAGGAGGGCACGAGATGACCAGTGTGGTTTCCGCCCGGCAGATCAGCCGGACATACAAGGGCGACGGCACCCAGTTCTGGGC
>JAQBPS010000668.1 GCA_028287415.1 Bacillota bacterium
CCTTGCCCATCGCCCGGACGAAGGCGTTGACCAGTTCGGGATCCTTGGTGACGGTCTGCTCACCGGTGATCAGGACCAGCTCATAGTAGCTGGGCACGCCGAAGTCGGTGGGCTTAAACGCCTTCACCTTCTGGCCTTCCTTTTCCAACAGTAGTTTCTCGTGATTGACATAGCCGCCGATGATCGCGGGGACCTTTTTACTGGTGATGGCGGGAATCAGGTCCCAGCCGACATCCTGGAACTTGACCTTGGCGGGGTCGCCGCCGGCGGTCTTGACCATGGTTTTTACCAGGTCAAGGCTGAGCGCGGTGGTCGGGTAGCCGACCGTCTTGCCCTCCAGGTCCTTCGGGCTGTTGATGCCGGTGCCCTCACTGGCCATCAGCACGTTCAGGGGCTGGCGGACGACCGCCGCCACCGAGACGACCGGAATGCCCTCGCCACGGGCTTGGAGCACGTCCGGCTGATAGTAGAAGGCAAAGGTCTCCTTGCCGCCGCCGACCAGCTTGATGCCGTCGGTCGGATTCTCGGCGGGCATCTTGATCTCCAGGTCGATGCCCTCGGCCTTGAAGTAGCCCTCCTTCTGGGCCACGAACAGGGGGATCTGATCAGCGTTCGGGTACCAGTCCAGGACGAGGGAGACCTTCTTGAGTGGCTTCGGCGTCGGCGCCGTGCCGCCGCCCGGGGTCGCGGTCGTAGGGGCGCCGCTCGTGCAGGCCGTAAGGGATAGGGCAAGGGTGAGGGCCAGGAGTCCGGCTGTCCACTTACTACGCATAGATGATTCCTCCCAATCTGATTAGCGGTTGCCCTGACTCGTCGGCCGCCAGCGGAGGAGCCTCGCCTCGGCCCACCGGACGGCCAGGAACAGGGCGATGCCGAGGAGCGACAGCAGCACGACCGAGGCAAAGAGCGCCGGGGTCTTGAGCGAACTGGTCATCCTGCGGCCGAAGATGCCCAGGCCGTTCTCGCCGCCCAGCCACTCGCCGATGGTGGCGCCGACGACGCTGACCGCCGCCGCCACCTTGACGCCCGCCAAAAAGTGGGGGAGGGCGGAGGGAATCTCGACCATGCGGAGGATGCGGCCCCGGGTGGCGCCCATCGAGCGCAGCAGGTCGAGCAGGTCGGGGTCGGCGCTGCGGAGCCCGTCAATCACGCCGACGGCGACGGGGAAGAAGCTGAAGAGGATCACAACGGCCACCTTCTGGCTGAGCGTGTAGCCGAACCACCAGAGGAAGACCGGGGAGATGGCGATCACGGGGATGGTCTGCGAGGCGACCACCAGGGGGTAGAGCGCCTTCTCGACCGGGCGCCACAGGTGCATGGCCGCACCGAGGGCGGCGCCGAGCAGCACGCTCAGCACGAAGCCGAGCAGGGTCTCCGCAAGGGTGACCGGCAGATGGGTGATGAACAGCTGCTCCCGGTATTGCCACAGCGCCTGCACCACCGCCGATGGTGCGGGCAGGATGTACCGGGGTATGCCGGCCAGGCGCACGTACAGCTCCCACACGCCGAGGAGGGCGAGCACGGTCAGAGCCGGCGCCAGGTTGCGTTTCATGACGCCACCCCCCGCAGATGCGACAGCAACACCGCCCGCTTTGCCTGGAACTCGGGGGTTGTGACCACGTCGTACCGCCGGGGGCGGGGCAGGTCGACGATGACTTCCGCCGCACCCTGCACCGGGCGCCCGGTCAGGGTGTAGACCCGGTCGGACAGGAAGACCGCCTCCTCGGCGTCGTGGGTGATGAAGAGCACGGTCTTGCGGAGGCGGCTCCACAGATCAAGCAGCCACTCCTGCATACCCGACCGGGTGAGGGCGTCAAGCGCACCGAACGGCTCATCCAGCAGGAGCAGATCCTGCCCGCCCAGGGCGGTTCTCAGGAAGGCGACGCGCTGGCGCATGCCCCCTGACAGCTCATGCGGGAAGGCCTCGGCCACTTGGGCCAGGCCGAACTCAGCCAGGTGTTCGGCGGCCTGTGTGCGGGCGACCCGGGGCGCAATGCCCCTGGCCTCCAGGGCGACGGCGGCGTTCGCTACCACCGTGCGCCACGGCATCAGGCAGTCACGCTGGGGCATGTAGCCAACGTGGCCGGGGCCCGGGCGCCCACCCTCCGCCAGCCGGATCGTCCCGCCGTCAGGCTCAAGCAGGCCGGCTACGAGCTTGAAGATGGTCGACTTGCCTGACCCGCTGGGTCCGACCAGGCTCACAAACTCACCCTGGTTGACGGTCAGGCTGAGCCGGTCGATCACGGGCTTGCCGCGATAGGCGAAAGATACGTTGTCGAGCGAGAGCGCCATGTCCGGCATACGGTCAGCCACCTCACTTTGCATCTACAAATAAAAAAGCCGCTCCCGAAGAGGAGCGGCACCGCAAAGTCCATGGGGATGCGGAAGGCCGATCCACTTCCCTCCGCTGGTATGACCCAGTTCAGGTAATAAGGGTCCGGGCAACGCCTGCCCGATCTCAGCCCCCAAACTGGGGCTCCCCTAGTGGCGCACGATTTTCAATTGGCAACTGCCGCTAAGCGTAGCACCGCGCGCTGCGCGCGTCAAGACGGCACCCACTACATATCCTATGTGCGGAAGGGACACAAGGAAATGGAGGCCGATCCCCTTGGACCCACTGCTCAAAATGTATGAAGAACTGACCTGTGCTTACGGCATTTCCGGTTATGAGGAGCCCGTGCGCCGGGTGATGAGGAAGTACCTGGAACCGATCAGCGATGAGATCCTCATGGACAATCTCGGGTCGGTTGCCGGTGTAAAGCATGGCCGTAAGTTCGGCCCGCGGATCATGGTCGCCGGCCACCTGGACGAGATCGGCTTTGTGATCACGGTGATCACGGACCAGGGCTTCATCAAGTTCCAGCCGGTGGGCGGCTGGTGGAGCCAGGTGCTGCTGGCGCAGCGCGTGCATGTAATCACCCGGAACGGCGATTTGCCAGGGGTGATCGGATCGAAGCCGCCGCATATCCTGTCGCCGGAAGAGCGCAAGAAGGTCGTGGACATCAAGGAGATGTTCATCGATATTGGCGCCTCCAGCAAGGAGGAGG
>JAQBPS010000700.1 GCA_028287415.1 Bacillota bacterium
CCCCACTTCGCTGGAGACTGCCACGGTCCCGCCCTGTAGCTCGACCAGCTGCTTCACCACCGCCAGACCCAGCCCGGTGCCGGCATCCGTCCGGGTGCGGGCCGGGTCGACCTTGTAAAAGCGCTCAAAGATGTGGGGCAGATGCTCCGCAGGCATGCCCGCACCGTTGTCCGCGACCGTCAGCCGGACCGTGTCGGCCTCCCGGCCCGCCCCGAGGGTCACCGTGCCGCCCGCCGGCGTGTGGCGGATTGCGTTCTCCACCAGGTTGAAGATCACCCGCTCAAGGCGGTCCGGCGATGCCAGGACCCACAGTTCTTCCGGCACACTCGCCGCAAGCGTCACCCCCGCCGCGGCCGCCCGGTTCGCCAGGCGGAACCTGACCGATGCAGCTACCCCCGCAAGGGCCACCGGCTCGATCGTGACCGTCATCACGCCCGCGTCCATGCGGGCCAGGTCCAGCACATCCAGGGAGAGCCGGTGGAGCCGGGCCACCTCCGCCTGGAGACTCGCGACATACGGCTCACGGCCATCCCACGGAATCGTGCCGTCGCCGAGGGCCTCTGCCAGCACGCTCAGGTTGGCGAGCGGCCCCCGCAATTCGTGGGCCGCATCGGCAATGAAGTTCTCACGCAGCCGCTGCAACCGCATGACGGCGCCCAGGTCATGCAGCACCGCGACAGCGCCCGAACCCCCGCCCGGGGAAATCAGCGGCGAGCAGACCGCCAGCACATCCTCCTGCCCCTGCGGGCGCAGGTAGACCTCGACCGATGCCCCGGCCGCAGCCTCTGCGAGGGCCTCGCGCAGACGGGCGGGCAGCCCTGTGGCCGCATTGATCGGCGTGGGGAGAACTGGCCGCTCACACCGCAGCATCTGCACGGCCGCGTCGTTCATCAGTGCGATCTCCCCGGGCGCCTCCAGTACCAGCACGCCCTCCTGCATCGATTGCAGCACCGTGGCCAGCCGCTGCCGCTCCTCGCTGAGCGCACCGAACGAATGCCGCAGCTGTGCGCTCGCCCAGGTCAGGGTGGCGGCCAGCTCGCTGAACTCAGCGACGCTCTGCGCCCCCAGCTCGCCGCTGAAATCGCCCTTGCCGAGGCGCCGTGCGAACCGGGTGATCTCCTCCACCGGGCGGGCCAGGGTGCGCGAGAGCAGGTACGCGGCGACCGCGGCCAGGCCGAGGGCCAGCAGCCCTGACCACAGCAGCGCATCCGATACCACCGGCTGGTAGTGCGGCGAGCCATTTCCTGGCAGGAAGAGGAAGACCGTCCCCAGCACGCGCTGGTCCTGGTCACGCATCACCGGTGCGGCGATCGTGACGGCTGAGCCGAGCCAGGGCGAGTTGTCGACCACGGCCGGCCCGCTGCCGCCCAGCACACGGCGAAACTCGGTGTCAGGCAGGTGGGCGCCCTCCCAGGAGGCTTTGCCCTCTGTATCGACGCGGATGTTGCCCGCACTGTCCACCAGCCAGACGCGGGCATTCGCAACCGTAGCCAGGGCACCCAGGCTGGGCCGGAGATCGCCCGGCATGCGTTCCCAGCGCTCGCTCGCCCACGTCGCGATCGTGCGGGCATCGTGCAGGCTGGTCTCAACGGTCTGACCCTGGGCGGAGCGCCGCAGTGAGATCGTCAGAAACACGGTGCGCGACAGCGTCCCCACCAGCAGTGCGGCGACAAAGGCCGCCATGAGCCAGGTGAAGAGCCGTTTCATGAAGCGGTCGCCTCGAACTTGAAGCCGACGCCCCACACCGTTTGCAGGAATGTCCGCCCCTCGACCTCCAGCTTGCGCCGCAGGCGGAGGATATGCGTGTGCAGCGTGCGGGGATCGGTGCCGACCGGGTACTGCCACACCCGCTGGAGCAGCTCATCCCGGGAGAATACCTTGCCGGGCTCGCTCGCCAGCAGGTAGAGCAGGTCAAACTCCTTGGGGGTCAGGTCGACCCGGGATCCGTTCAGCTCGACGATGCGGCTGACCGGGTCCAGGCGCAGCCCGTCGAAGATGAGCGTGGTCTCGCCGGCGGCCGGCGCCGGACCCCAGTTGCGCCGCAGCATGGCACGGACGCGGGCGAGGAGTTCCGCCATGTTGAACGGCTTGGTCACATAATCGTCGGCGCCAAGGTCAAGCCCCTGCACCTTTTGCGCTTCCTGGTCGAGCGCGGTCAGCAGCAGAATCGGCACCGCGCTGCGCTCGCGCACGCGCGCACAGATCGCCCAGCCGTCCAGCTGCGGCAGCATCAGGTCGAGCATAATCAGGTCCACCGGCATGCTGAGCGCTGCCGCAAGCCCGGATGCGCCGTCACGGGCGACCGTGACGCGGTAGCCTGCCTTGTCGAGATAGAGTTGCAGCATGTTCGACAGCGTTGGGTCATCTTCAATCACCAGGATGTGCATGGGTACGGCAAGCACCCCCCGTGAGCGCTATTTGCGTGAACAGTTAGGCGTTCTCGGCGATTTTCCCTGCTGATGGCGCCAGGAGGCGCCGGGCCTGGGCGGCGAGCACCAGGGCGAACACGCCGGCGATCGCAGCCCCGCCCGCGACGGCGGCGGGAGCCCCGAACTTGTCGGTCGCCCAGCCCATCGGCAGGGAGCCGAGCGGCCACATGCCGATCACGGAGACGGCAAACAGGCTCATGACACGCCCGCGCATGTGGTCGGCGGTCACTTGCTGCATCAGCGTCTGGGCCGTCGACTGGAAGACGGTCATCACCAGGCTGCCCGTGAAGAGCAGCGCTACGGCGCCCGGCAGCCAGCCGGTGGCGCTGAAGGCGAGCAGCGCGGCGCTGTAAGCGAGGCAGCCGCCCACGACCAGCCAGTCCTTGCGGGGAAAGGTGGCGAACCGGGCCAGTAGGAAGCCGCCGACCAGTGCCCCGATCCCCATGGCCGCACGCAGGTTGCCCAGTACCGTCACGCCGCCGCCAAAGACCCGTTCGGCGAAGACCGGCAGTGTAGCCTGGTAGGGTGTGGCAAAGAAGCTGAAGACGGTCAGCAGGCTCACCAGCAGGAGGATTGTCGGGGAACTGCGCACGTAGCGCAGGCCGGAGACGATCGCCTCGCCCACCGGCTCCGGCTGCCGGCGCACGGTTGCGGCGGGGAGCCGGATCGCCCACACGGCCCAGATCACGACAAAAAAGCTGAGGGCGTTCAGATAGAAGCCGCTGGTCATGCCCATGGTCGCGATCACCGGGCCGGCCAGCGCCGGACCGAACGCAGCCGCCCCGGTGAATGTAACTGAGTTCAGGGCGACGGCGTTCATCAGGTCTTCCCGGGGCACCAGGCGGGGGAGCAGCGACTGGCGGGCAGGCTGGTCGACAGCGAGCAGCAGCGCATTGATGAAAGAAATGACGATGATGTGCCAAACCTGGATCATGTGCAATTGGATCAGGAGGCCGAGTGCGGCGGCGGTCACAGCCATGCACGACTGGGTAAAGATCAGCAGTTTCCGCTGGTCCAGCCGGTCAGCGATCGTCCCGCCGACGAAGGCAAGGCCGATCAGGGCGACGGCCCGGACGCCATTGACCAGGCCAAGGATCCAGGCACTGTGCGTCACCTGGTAGACCAGGAAGTCCTGGGCGACGGTCTGGAGCCAGGTGCCGCTGTTGGAGACGATCAGGCTGATCCACATCAGCCGGAAATTCCGGTGCCGCAGCGCAACGAATGTACCCTGCCGCAAGGTGGGGGTGGATTGAGTGGAGTTGCCGGCACCAGTCACGCAAATCATCTCCATACGCCGATTGTATATAGCATTGACTATCCTACGGTGCTGGAAGGAAGTCAAGCCGGGTATTCGTGGCTCGCTTCATTCTTGAGCCGCTTCATTACAGCGAGTATACTGATCAAGAAGGGGGGGCGAACCATGAGTGATCTCACTCCAAACCTGGACGAACTGGCGCTCCCGCTCAGCGACCACGGCGACGCCGCACTGCAGCGAGTGGTCCTCATGGCGAAAGCGCTTTCCGACCCGATTCGGGTCCGCATGCTCAACCTGATGGCAGCGGGGCGCGGCTGCTGCGGGCTGCCATCCGTCGCCGCAATGCCTGTCCCCGGCAGCGACGAGCCCGAGGGTATCTGTGTGTGCGAATTTCAGGACCGGTACAACCTCGGCCAGTCCAAGGTTTCCTATCACCTCCGGGTGCTCAAGGAGGCGGGCCTCGTGAGCGAGGAATGCCGGGGCAAGTGGACGTTTTATACGATCAACAAGCCGGCAGCGCGCGCAATCATGGGGCTGGTGCAGGGCCAGCTGCAATTGAATGACTGACGGCTTGCATTCCCACCACGGCTGCGGTATACTCTGGTCCATCGGTTTAATCCTTTGAACGGAGTGGTCTGGTGGGCGAACGGAATAAGGCTGCCCGCATCACCGCCCTGGAGCTGTTCCGCAAGTGCCTGCCCACGTTTCGCGCCCTGGGCGACACCACCCGCCAGGACATTATCATGCTGCTGGGCCAGCACCCCCGGCTGAATGTCGGCCAGATCGCGGCCCAGTCGAAGCTGTCCAGGCCAGCGATATCGCACCACCTGAGAATCCTGAAGGAAACCGGGCTGGTGCGCATTGTGCGGGAGGGAACCGAGAACTACTACGTGCTGAACGCTTCGTCCGTGCTCGGCGAGCTCAAGGCGTTGATTGCCGCCGTCGAAGCCAGCTCTGGCAGCGTCCCCGGCGAGTGAAGGCGCACTGCGTCATCACTCGCATTTTTCGGCCCGTATGGTCGATATGTTTAAACCAATTGACTAAACCAAACAAGAAGTCATGAGAGGGCCAGGTGGACTGATGAAAATGGTAATCGGAGAGTGGCAAAAGATTCTCGCCAAAAAAGCGCTAGTCCTGATCTTGATCGCGATGACGTTCGTACCCCTGCTCTATTCCAGCATCTTCCTTGCCTCCTTCTGGGATCCGTACGGCAAAACGGACCGCATTCCCGTGGCGGTCGTTAACAACGACACGGGCGCCGTCATGGGCGGTAAGCAGCTTCAGATCGGACAAAAGTTCGTCGACGACCTGAAGAACAATCCATCCTTCAAATGGTCCTTTGTCGCCGACAAACAGCAGGCGCTCAAGGAACTGGACCAGGGCAACTACTTCCTGGTGATCGAGCTCCCGGCGAACTTCTCGCAGAATGCCACCACGCTCATGGACCAGCAGCCGCAGAAGATGCAGCTGAACTATTACACCAACCCGGGGCGTAACTACCCCGTCTCCCAGATTACGGCGTCCGCCATGACCAAAATCAACGGGCAGATTGCGGACGCCGTGCGCAAGCAGTATGCGCAGACGGTGTTTGACAGCCTGAAGACGATGGCTGATGGCATGGGCCAAGCAAGTAGTGGGTCCGGTAAACTGGATCAGGGCGCCAAGGCGCGCGCGACCGGCTCGCAGACCTTGAACA
>JAQBPS010000723.1 GCA_028287415.1 Bacillota bacterium
AGCGCTGGAGCAATGCGATCACCTCCGCCAGGGATGTCGGATCGTAGTAGTCGAACGGTGCGGGCTTCATTGCCCCGCCCCCTCTCCGGGCGGCCTGCCGGCCCGTCTGGTGGCCAACTCTTTGGCCGCCGCGGTAAAGAAGTCGCCGACGATCCACCGGGCGACGCCGCCCAGCACCCGCTGGCCGACCATGGCAATCGGGCCCCCCACGTTCACATCCCAATTGTAGGCGACCAGCGTCTCGGCATCGCCAATGGCGGTCAGCGCCATCTTGCCGGTGACGGCGACGAACCCGGTCGTGCCGCTCGCTTCCACCCTGAGCGTCAATGCAGACGGCGGCTCCTTGTCGATGATCTGCAAGGTGCCGTCGTACGTACCCTTGACGGCGGCCAGCCCCATCTGGAGCCGGGCCGTGAAACGGTCCTCACCGATACGGGTCAGCCGCTCGCAGCCGGGGGTGCACCGCGCCAGCACGCCCTCGTCGTTCAGCAGTTCCCAGATCTGCTCCTGCGCTCCCCCGAACCGGAACTCGCCGGCGATCTCCATGCGCTTCCACCCCTGACCCCGCTTTTGCTGCGGTTATGTCTATTCCGGCCCGTGCCTGATCTTGCCGCGCTTTTTCCGGTGATTAAAAAGCGCGCACAGCAACGCAGCCGTGCTACAAGGAAATGCAACCGCATATCATAATAATCGTTATATAATCATTCTTCAGGTATATTACTTGATGGACCAGCGAAAATCCTTGTGAGTGCGCGCAAAAAGCCCCGGCGCCGCTGCAGGCGATGCCGGGGCTGGTTTGTCGTCACACCTAGCGCTCGGCGCCGGCCATGACGGCCCGGACCCGGGCCAGGCTGATGCTGAGATCCTGCTGCTGTGCGATCGCCAGTGCGCGCCCGCAGAAGTGCGTGAAGCTCTCCTGATTCCCCTCGGCCCGGGCGATGCGGGCGGTCAGGAGTTCCACGTCAGTCTGCACACTCGGCGCCAACTTTGCGTAGTCACGGGTGCGATCCTGCACCAGCCCGAGCTGCAAGGACGCACGCGCCTGCTGGAACCGCCCCTGGTAGAGGGCCAGTTCTGCGCGTGCGATGGCGATGAAGACACCGCTGAACTTGTACTGCATGGCCGCATAAATTTCGGTCGCGGCCGCAAGATCCCCCACTGCGACGTCGAGGCGGTCGCATGCCAGAGCCGCGACCGTTCGCTTCATGTAGAGCAATCCGAGCTGGTCCCGGCAGGCCACCTGCGCGTCCGGGGAAAGGCTGAGCATGCCCGTTTCGGCCCGGCAGAGCGCCCGGTAGGCCGCCTGCCACCGCCCACGCCTGAGGTGCAGGATGCCGAGGTTATAGTTGAAGAAGGCGCCGTCCTTTGGCTGGACGATGTCGCGCCGCAGCGCTCGCACAAAGGGCATCATGCGCCCCAGCTTCTCCGTCCCGATGCAGAGCCCGAGGGCTGAGAACAGCACATGTTCGCGGATCCGATGATCGTCCGGGGCGATGCGGAAGGCCTCCTCAAGGTCAGCCCAGGCCCGCTCCCGCAGCGAGGGAGCGCTCACCGCGGCGCCGTTGCGCATGCCACAGCGGATCAAGAGCCAGAACGCCAGATCAGCGCCGGCGTTTGCGCTGATGCAGCCCTCAATGATCTGGGTTTGCCTGATCACATCATCCTGGCGGATGGCCAGCATGAGCTGTTGGTACGGTTCACCCTTGAACCATGCGTCCTTGCTGGGGCGCTCATCCGCCGGGATGCAAATATCGGTGGCCTGTGCGGACACGCTCCCGCCCCCGTTCTTGACTTCTACCACTTGCATTGTAATATATAATCAATATATTTGCATGATGATATTTAAGATGGAGGTGTTTATCGTGAGTTTGGAATTGCAGATGCTCGAGTGCCTCAAGCACAGGCTGAACGACTTGCGGAGCCGATCGGTGGCGGCCCTGGAACAGCTGACCGATGCGGACGCCAGCGGCTCGCCGTGCAGATCGCCGGCGCAGCGGACAGCCGGGACCGGAACAGCGAGTTTGCTGCACGTGAAACGTACAGCCGGGAGCAGCTGGTAGCGATTCTGAACGATACGGTCAGGGAGGCGACCGAGGTGATCGGCGGGCTGACGCCGGACCGGCTGCGGGCGTCGCTCCGGATTAGCGGCGAGCAGGTCGCGACGCTCCAGCACCTGGTGACCGTGGCGACGCACTTCGCCGAGCATGTCGGGCAGATCCTGTACATTGCGAAGCTGAGGCTTGGCCCGGCCTACCGGGTGATTTCGCAGTAAGGCTGCTGCCCCCCTGCGATTATGCGTGAAAGAGCGAGAGCCGCTCGTACTTGGCGCCCAGCACCTCATCCACCGGGCCACCAAGCCACCGGTCGAGCAGCGTGGCGTAGACGGAGCGGAAATCGATGCCCATCTTCAGGTCGCCCTCGAGCAGCGCATCCAGGCTGGGGTGCTCCCCCACCAGACCGCCCCTGACCGGACCGCCAATCAGCAGGGCCGGCCCCGCAGCTCCGTGGTCGGTCCCACCGCTGCCGTTCTCGGCCGCCCGGCGCCCGAACTCGGAGTGGACGAACGTGACCACCTGGCTGCCCAGCCCGTGCGCCTCCAGGTCCGCCTGATACGCACTGACAGCGGCGTCAAAGTCGCCCATCAGCCGGTCGTGATTCCCCTTCTCCCCCGCGTGCTCGTCAAAGCCGCCAAACGTGGTGTAGAGGATCTGACTGCCGGCGCCGCCCGCGAGCAGGCGGACCATCAGCTGGAGGTCGGTGCCCAGCTTGTTCTGCTTGGGGTAAGCGACACCGGGGGTGTATCCGCCGGAGAGCTGCTGGACGGCATCGGCGGCCTGCAAGGCGGTATCACCGCGGCCCCGCACGACGGTCAGCGGACCGGAACCGAGCCCGTACATTGCCCGGATCGCCTTCACGGAGCCGGCGTCGCCCTTGATCTGCATCTCCGCGATGCTCTCCATGGCGACCGCCGCACCCTTGCCGCCCACCAGGGGCTTGGCGACGGACGGGCTGACCGCAACCGCCCGCAACGGGTTGCCGGCGGCGCCGCCGGTCAGATCCAGGTAACGGCCGAGCCAGCCGACCGGGCTCGTGCCCTTTGTCTGCGCCGTCGCCCAGATATCGAACGAACGGAAGTGGGAGCGGTCCGGCTCGGGGTAGCCGACACCCTGGATCACCGCAACCTTGCCCGCATCGTAGAGCGCCTTCAACCCCTTCAGGTTGGGGTGCAGGCCCAGCTTGCCCACCAGGGGCAGTGCTTCGCTCTCCTTGATCGCCAGCGTGCGGCGCAGGTCGTAGTAGCGGCCCATGCCGTACGGGGCGATGGTGTTCAGCCCGTCGTTGCCGCCCCCGAGGTAGATCACCACCAGGCTCTTCCCGTTGACCTGCGGCGCCCCGGCTGACGGCACCGTGCCAGCCGGGGCGTCGGCGATCGCCTTGTGCGGCAGCCGGGAAAGGCCCAGCGCACCCAGCCCCACCAGAACGCCCCCGGAGACCGTCAGGAAGTCTCTCCGGCTCAGATGCATATGAAATCCTCCTCAGGCGGTCTGGTATTCGGGGGTGGCGATGATCGTCCGGATCAGGCCGCGAGCCAACTCCCATCGATCCTTGGGCGCCGTGGGCAGCCGATCGCCCACCAACTTGAGCAGTGCGGCCCGGGTGGTATCGGTTACGGGCGGGACGCAGAGCAAGGCGAGGTAGCCATCCACAAAGGCTGCGGGTGTGTCCAACTGAAGCAGCAGGGCGGGCTGCGGCTTCTGGCCCAGCCCCAGCTTCACCGCCTCGCCCAGGTTCCAGCGGCTCAGCAGCGTGGAGGCGCCCAGCCAGGCCGCCCCGCCGGGCCAGCCTGCCACGTTCGGCGGGTTATACAGCACCTGGCCGATCTTCGTGCACATATAGGCGGTCGCCCTCGAGGCTGGTAAGCCCGTGAGGCGCAGCGCCCCGGCGATGAACTCGGGCGGGCTCTTGATCTGCGCGCCGATGACGGCATCCGCGTAAAACGCATCGCTCAAGAAGAGCGTCCGCAGCACCGGCCGGATCTCGCCCTTGCTCGCGATGTAGGTATCCGCCATCACCTGCACTGTGGCGCTATCTGGCAGCGGGGAGGCGAAGAAGCGCCACAGCTTCGTGGCCAGGAATTTCGCCGTCTCGGGGCGGGATGACAGGATGTCGGAGACCTCATCGAGCCCGAAGTTGCCGGTGTGCCCGAGGAAGGTCTTGGGGCCGGGGTCCCAGGCCTTCGGCTCAAACTGAACCGCTCCGGTGATCCGATCCACGCGCCACCCGGTAAACGCCCGGGCGGCGGCGTTCACGTCCTGCTCCGTGTAGGGGCCGGGCCCGGTGGTGAACAGCTCCTGCACCTCGCGGGCGTAGTTCTCGTTCGGCGCCTTGCGGCTGGAGCGGGCGCCGTCCAGCCAGTTGAGCATGGCCGCTCCCTTGCCCACAGCGCGCAGCAGTGCGGGGAACGAGCCGATGGCATGCCGCCGGAACAGGTCGTTCTGCTGCTGCATGTCGGGCGGCTTGTTGCCCTTTTGCGCGCCGGTCGCGAAGTGGCCGTGCCAGAAGAGGACCATCTTCTCCACTAGTGGATAGCGGGTGGTCACCATCCGGTGGAGCCAGTACGCCTGAGCGTCCACCAGTTTGTCGGGGTCGTAGGCCGGCTTGAAGTACGACGGTACGGGGACCGACTCCGGCCCGGCGGGGGCGGTCAACAGCGCGTCGACCGCCGCCGCCAGCCCCTTGGCGGTCCACGCGGCAACCTCGGCGGGCGCGGCGCCGAACCCGGCCCGCCGGAACAGATGGCTGATTCGCTCTGGCGCGGTAAGCACCGGCATACCTCCTGCTACTGCATATCCCTTGATTATAGGGGGAATTGATTGCCGATGTATTAACAGCGCGCGAAGAAAGCCGGGGCTCGACGGCCCCGGCTCTGTTACAGGCACTGGTTTAACCGTCGCCGTGAACCGGCCCTCGCTCGGTGTGGCGGTCAGTCCCTCTGTGCCGATCCACACCGTCTGTACATCGGCGGATACTTCATCAGAAACGCGGCGGCTTCCGGCCCGGTCAGGGGATCGTCCGGGCGGAAGTTGCCGCCCGGCAGACCGAGGGTGGCACCCTGCTGCTGCACCAGCCGCTGTGCAACGGTGATGTACCCGCTGGCCCAGTGCCCACGGACGTCCGGAAATGGCTCAGTGGCGGCCATCGCCTTTGCCGCGGGCTCCTGTCCGAATGCACGGACGATCAGTGTGACAAACTCAGCACGACTGATCGGCTCGCCGACCGCAGCAACAGCGCGGCCGCAAGCG
>JAQBPS010000474.1 GCA_028287415.1 Bacillota bacterium
AACTATTTATCGAGAAAACCACCGCCACAAGCGGTGGTTTTCGTCATGCAAGCGACCTGCTTCCACGGTCGGGGCGCTGACGAGGCGATGGAGTTGGTCGTCGCCCAAACTATCTTTCTAAGAAACCCGCTGGCCATCGCCAGCGGGTTTCGTCATTGAAGCGATCTGCTCCCACGATCGGGGCGGAGATTCAGTTGCGCAGAAAAACGGACCGCAATGTCCCAGTGTCGACTCGTTTTTAAATGACCAATTAGAACGATATTTCTATGTAGATACAAAAAAGATATTTTAAATCTAGATTATATAAAACAAATTTGCTACCTTATCTTCAGGAGCACATCGCCAGGTGGTACGAAAGCTGGGCTGCCGCGGCAAGCTCCACGCACTCACAGAGGGGGATGCAAAGAATGAAGCCGCTCAAGCGTAGCCTTGCCCTGGGCCTCACTGCGTTGTGTACCACCGGCATCGTGATGGCCGGGTGCGCCGGCCGTCAGGCGGACAGCAAGCCTGTCACCACGACGCCCGGCACGAACCAGGCCGCCAAGCCGTACCAGGGTGCTACTGTCCGCTTTCTCGCCGCCACCCACCCGTGGACCGACACGATCAAAAAAGAGATTCCGGCTTTCGAAGAACAGACCGGCATCAAGGTCAACATGGAGGCCATTGCCGAGAACCAGCTGACCGAGAAGCTGACCGTCGAGCTCACTTCCGGTGCGGGCACGGTGGACGTGTTCATGCAACGGCCCCTTCAGGAGGCCAAGCTGTTCGAAAAGAACGGCTGGTACGCCGACCTGAACACCTTTGTCAAGGATGCGAAGAAGACCCCGGCCGACTTCGACCTGAACGACTTCTTCAAGGGCACGCTTGAGGTCGAAAACATCAACGGCAAGCTGGCCGGTATTCCGCTGGTGACCGAGCAGGAGATCGTCTACTACCGGAAGGACCTCTTCCAGCAGAAGAACATCAAGGTGCCCACGAACATGGCCGAACTCGAGGATGCCGCCAAGAAACTGCACGACCCGGCCAACGGCTTCTACGGCGTCGTCATGCGCGGTCAGGGCAATCCGGCGGTTACCCAGTTCTCCAGCTTCCTCTACAGCACCGGCGGCGACTTCATAAAGGACGGCAAGTTCCAGCTTGACACACCCGAGGCCCTGAAGGCGCTGCAGACCTATGGCAACCTGCTCGGCAAGTACGGGCCGCCCGGTGCCCTGAACATGTCGTGGCCGCAGGCCGCAGGCCTCTTCGCTCAGGGTAAGGCTGCGATGTGGGTCGATGCGAATTCCCTCTTCCTGAACGTGACGGACCCTGCCAAGTCTACAGTCGGGGACAAGGTCGGCTTCGCCATGTTCCCCGCCGGCGACAAGGGCGCTCTGCCATACTCTGTCACCTCCTGGGGCATTTCCATGGCCAAGTCCTCGAAAAATCAGGACGCGGCGTGGGAGTTCATCAAGTGGGTCTCTTCGAAGGAGATGACCCTCAAGACGCAGGCCGCCGGCAATCCCAGCGCCCGTACTTCCGTGTGGAATAACCCCGAGGGCACCAAGGCATGGCCCGCCGACTGGGTGACGGTGGCCAAGCAGTCGGGCGCTGTGGGCAAGCCCTCCGACCGGCCGCTCGTGATCGGTGTCGGGCAGGCCCGGGACCTGGTCGGTCAGATCATCACTGCTGCCATCAACGGCAAGGACCTGGAGGCCACGGCAAAGGATCGGAACGCCAAGCTGAACGCACTGCTGGCTGAAGAGGCCAAGTAGCAGGCAGATCCTACGCATGCCTGGGCCGGCGCCGCCGGCCCGGGCATGAACTTGCCGCATGAGTCATTTGGGGGTGGGGCGCATGAACCGGTGGATCGACCGCAACATCAAGTGGCTATTCCCGCTGCCGGCTGTGCTCTTTATCGCGTTGATGATGGCGTTCCCCATCACCTACACGCTCTGGATGTCGTTCACCAAGTGGTCGATGTCGGCCGTGCAGCCGCCCAAGTTCGTCGCCCTGGCAAACTATGCGAACATGCTCGGGGCGGATGCACGGTTTTGGCATGCCGCCGGGCGCACGTTCTACTTCACCATCGCTGCGGTGGCAGCCGAGACCGTTCTGGGCATTGCGCTGGCGATGCTGCTCAATCGGGACTTCCCGGGAAAGAACGTCGTCAAGACGCTGTTCCTGCTGCCGATGGTGGCAACGCCGGTTGCCATTGGCATGGTGTGGCTGCTGATGTTCGAGCCCAGCATTGGTTTCATGAACTATGCCATCGGCCTGTTTGGGATCGCCCCGCAACGGTGGCTGGCCTCCGAGGCCGGTGCGCTGCCCTCCCTGGTCCTGGTCGATATCTGGCAGTGGACGCCTATGATCGCCCTGATCGTGCTGGCCGGCTTGGTTTCCCTACCCTCGGATCCGTTTGAGGCGGCCGCAGTCGACGGCGCCACGCCACTGCAAGTCTTCTGGCGCATCACCCTCCCCATGTTGCGGCCAACGATTATCGTCGCAGTGATTCTGCGCTCGATTGATGCGCTGAAGACATTTGACATTATCTATGCCATGACCCAGGGCGGGCCCAACTATGCGACGGAGACCCTGAACCTCTATGGGTACACGCTCGGCTTCGGGTACTTTCAGATGGGGGCGGCCAGCACGCTGCTGATGATTTTCTTCGCGATCGTGATGGGCGTCGTCGTCTTCCTGAATCGCGCCCGCAAGGGGGTGGCGGCATGAGTCGCCGGCGGCGGACGCATCCGCTCAACCCTTTGCTCCATTTTGCCGCCCTGGGGGTCGCCTTCGTCTTTTTCATGTTCCCGTTTGCCTGGATGCTGCTCTCTTCCTTCAAGACGCAGGCGCAGATCATGAGCATGCCGCCTCAGGGGCTGTTCAAGGGGTCGCTGAAGAATTATGTGGAGGTCTTCCAGGGGCAGGAATTCGGCTGGTTCATCATCAACAGCTTCATCGTCGCCGCCAGTGCCACGCTGGCGGGGCTGCTGCTGGGGCTGCCGGCAGCGTACAGCATTGCCCGGTACAAGCAGGCAGGGATCGGTTTTGCGATTCTGGTTGCCCGCATTGTGCCGGGCATCACCTTCCTGATCCCGTGGTTTATCCTGTTCACCAGGCTCCACATGGTCGACACGCTGCCAGCGCTCGTTCTGGCCCACATGCTGGTGACGATGCCCTTCATCGTGTGGGTGATGGTCCCATTCTTCGAGGCGATTCCCGGCGACCTGATCGAGGCTGCGCGGGTGGACGGCTGTACCGAACAGTACGCCTTTGCCCGGATTGTGCTGCCGATTTCAGGACCCGGCATCATCACGGGATCGATCCTGGCCTTTGTCTTCTCCTGGAACAACTTCATGTTCGCCGTGATCCTGACGGGCGCACATACCAAGACGTTGCCCGTCGCGATCTTCAATTTCATCTCTTACTCAGAAATTAATTGGGGCAGCATGATGGCTGCTGCCGTAATCATTACGCTGCCAGTGCTCGTGCTGACACTGGTGGCCCAGAAGTACATCGTCAGGGGTCTGACGGCCGGCGCTGTAAAGGGGTAGATACGAATGTCGTTGCAAGTGCGCCTCGGCACAGCGCTGGAGGCGAGGATTTTGGGAATGCGCCCCCTGCTGTCCGAAAAGGAGCAGGCGGTGGCGGCCTTCCTGCTGAGCGACCCCAAGGAGTTTATCTCCCTCTCGATCTCCGCCATCGCTTTTCGCTGCCGTGTGTCCGAGACGGTGGTCATCAGGCTGTACCGCAAACTGGGCTTTGAGGGATTCCACCAGTTCAAGATCGACATCGCACAGTCGCTTACGACGCCGCCTGAGGAGGGCGTCGGGGATCTGAAATCCGGCGACAGCATGGAAACGATCAAACGCAAGGTCTTTGCGGTGACCCGGCAGGCCCTGGAGGAGAGCGCACCGAGCGTGCAGAGCGACATGCTGAGCATGGCATGCGAGGCGATTTCTCGTGCTCGCCGCGTCGTCGTGATCGCCTTCGGCGGGTCGGTGCCGGTAGCGATGGACCTCGTCCACAAGCTGCTCAAACTGGGCATGGTCGCGACGCTCCAGACTGACTCGCACATGCAGGCGATGGCGGCGGCCGTGCTGGGGACGGGTGATCTGCTGGTCGCCGTCTCGCACTCCGGGAACAGCCGGGATATCATTGAGGCGCTCGAGGTGGCGCAAAAACGGGGTGTGCGGACGCTGCTGATCACCGGCATCCCCCACTCGCCCGCCACCGCTGCGGCTGACATCTGCCTGTACGCCGTCTGCCGGGAGACAACGTACCAGACGGATGCGATGACGTCCCGCACGGTTCAGCTGGCGATCATCGATACGCTTTACGTAGCATTGATCTTTGCCAATAAGGAGCGGGCGACCAGCAGCGTGCATGACACGTCAGTGGCGGCCGCCCGGAAGAAGCTATGATGCGGGAGGCGCTGGTGACGCTGGACCTGGGCACGACGTCGTGTCGGGCGTTTCTCTTTGACACAGACGGCAGGATCCTTTCGCAGTCAAGCCGGACCTACGGCCTGCACACGCCCGCCCCGGGCTTTGCCGAACAGGACCCCGGGGAATTACTTGCAGCAGCCGATGCGGTGGTCAGTGAGGTGGCCGCAGCGGCAGCGAACACCCGTGTCCGGGGCATCTCCGTTTGCACCTACATGCACTCGCTTGCCGCGGTGGACGAGGATGGGCGGTGCCTCACACCGCTGATGACCTGGGCGGACAACCGCTCGGCCCGGCAGGTGGAAGCGGTGCGGGCACGGCCTGACTGGCCAGAGCTATACGCCCGGACGGGCTGCCCCCCGCACTCCATGTATCCGCTGTACCGCTTTCTCTGGTTCCGCGAGCACCATCCGGAACTGCTGGACCGGGCCCGGCGCTTCGTGAATATCAAGGAGTTGCTGCTCCACCACTGGACGGGCGAATGGCTCGTGGACTACAACCTGGCATCCGGCACGGGACTGCTGAACATGCACACGCTGACCTGGGACCCGTGGGCGCTGGAGCTCGCAGGCGTGCGGGCGGATCAGCTCTCCCGGCCGGTGCCCACGGTGCACACGGTACCGCTCGGGGCGAACCGGATCGGGCTGCGGCCCGGCACGCCCGTGGTGGTGGGGGCCGGGGACGGGGTGCTCTCATCGCTCGGGAGCGGTGCCATTGAGCCGGGGGTCGTGGCGGCCATGGTGGGCACGAGCGGCGCGGTGCGAGTCGCTACGGCGCACCCCGTCGTCGACCCCCGGGCCCGGCTGTTCTGCTATTACCTGGACACAGACCGCTGGGTGCTGGGCGGCTCGCTGAACAACGGCGGCATCGCTCTGCGCTGGCTCCGGGACCAGTGCTATCCCGGGGCTGCTTATGCGGACGTCCTGGCCGAGGCGGCCACCGTGCCGGCGGGGGCGGGCGCCCTGCTGTTTCTGCCATACCTGGCGGGCGAGCGCTCGCCCGGGTTCAATGTGCGGGCGCGCGGCGTCTGGTTTGGCCTCGGTTTGGAGCACACCCGGGCGCACATGGCCCGGTCGGTGCTGGAGGCGGTTGCCTTTCGGCTCCACAGCGTACTGGGCCCGATCGCTGAGGTTGCGGGGCCGGTACGGGAGATCCGGGCCACCGGCGGCTACGCCCGCTCCCCGTTCTGGCTGCAGATCTGTGCCGATGTGTTCGGGCGCGAGGTGGCCGTGCCGGTGCAGGCCGAGGGCTCAAGCCTGGGCGCATTCGTGCTGGGAGCGAAGGCCCTTGGCATCACGCCTGACCTGTCGTGGGTCCACGAGCTGGTGTCGGTTGGCGCCCGGCTGGCCCCTGACATGGCGAAGCATGAACGCTACGCCGAGCTGTTTGCCCTCTACCAGCGTGTCAATCAGAACCTGCAGGGGGAATTTCGGGAACTGGCGCGATTCCGCGAAGGGAGTGCATGAGCATGGAGCGCAGGATTGACCGCATTCCGCCTTACCAGCGGGCCATTCTGAAGGGGCATCTGGCATCGTGCGGCGTCGCCTACGCCGACATGGACAAGCCGATCATCGCCGTCGTCAACTCTCACAACGAGATTGTGGCGGGCCATGTCCCCCTCCGGGGCATGGGCGACCTGGTGAAGGAGGGCATCTGCGAGGGCGGAGGCCTGCCGCTGGAGTTCAACACCATCGCCCTTTGCGACGGCATCGCACAGGGCCACGCCGGCATGCGCTACTCGCTG
>JAQBPS010000797.1 GCA_028287415.1 Bacillota bacterium
ACGCCGGCCGGCCCGGAGGAAGAGGTCCCCCTGCAAGGCCTGCGCCGCCGCATCGCAGAGCGAATGACCGAGTCGTGGCGCACCATTCCACATGTGACGGCCTTTGAAGAGGTCGACGCCACCCGACTGGTCGCCCTGCGCGAGCGCCTCCAGCCCGCGGCCACAGCCCAGGGGACCAAGCTCACCTATCTCCCGCTGGTGATCAAGGCGGTGGTCGTGGCGCTGAAGGAGCATCCCTACCTGAACGCCACCTTTGACGATGCAGGCGGTAAGATCCGCCTCAAACGGTACTATCACATCGGCGTGGCGACCGCGACACCCGATGGGTTGCTGGTCCCCGTGGTGCGGGACGCTGACCGCAAGAACGCGGCCGTGATTGCAACTGAGCTGCAGCGGCTGGCCGAAGGCGCCCGCTCCCGCAGGCTGGCGCCCGGCGAACTGACCGGCGGCACCTTCACCGTCAGCAATTTCGGCTCCTACGGCGGTACCTGGGGGACGCCGATCATCAACCCGCCTGAGGTCGCGATCCTGGGCGTCGGTAAACTGGCCGAGAGCCCGGCGGTGCAGGATGGTCAGCTGGTTGTCCGGCCCACCCTGCCGCTTTCGCTAAGCTTTGACCACCGGATCATCGACGGCGAGGGGGCAGGCCGCTTCATGGCTCGCCTGTGCGCCCTGCTGCGCGATCCCGAATTGCTCATTCTGGAGTTGGTGTGAGATGGTCGTGGGCGATCTGGCTACAGCGGTAGAGGTGCTGGTGCTGGGTGGGGGACCCGGCGGTTATGTAGCAGCCATCCGGGCTGCGCAGCTCGGGCGGCAGGTGACGCTGGTGACGGAAGGCCGCCCCGGGGGGACCTGCCTGAACGAGGGCTGCATTCCCGCCAAGTCGCTGCTGGCGGCCACAGAGCAGGCAGCCCGCATCGAGGGGCTCGCAGCGATGGGGGTGTTGGTCGACGGCGCCCGCGTGGACTTCCCCGCCATGCAGGCCTGGAAAGAGGGGGTCGCCGACCGGCTCGCCGGCGGCGTGGCGCAGCTCCTGCAGAGCAGCAAGGTGGAAGTCGTCCGCGGCAGGGCGTTTTTCATCGGTCCCCGGGACCTGCGAGTCGAAGGTGAGCACGGCTCGCTTCGGTTCCGGTTCCTGCACTGCATTATCGCGGCGGGGGCGGTGGCGGCGCCGGAATCCGGGGCGATTTCGGCCCAGGAGGCCCTGCGCCTGCGGCAGGTGCCGGAGGCGATTGCGATCGACGGCAGTGGCTATGTGGCGGCGGAGCTGGCAACGATCTTCGCCCGGTTGGGCAGTAAGGTGACAGTCGATCTGAAGGGAGCCGCCTTCCTGCACGAGTTTGACCCGCTGGCCGGGCGCCACGTCCAGGCCCGGCTCAAGCAGCTGGGCGTCACCTTCGGCCCGGGGCCGGCTACAGCGGCCGTTCGTGTCGACACGGACGGCGTGCGGCCCAACACCGGGGGACTGGAGCTGAAGGCGGCCGGAGTCGCGGTGGATCAGCAGGGCGCCATCGTGGTGGACAATCAGCAGCACACCTCGGCCAAGGATGTTTACGCCGTTGGCGATGTGACCGGTGGACCCCTGCTGGCCACCGTCGCGATCGCCCAGGGCAAGGTGGCGGCGGAGGCGCTCTCCGGCCTCAAGTCCGCATTCGCGTTCCGCACCGTGCCCCGGGTCGCCTACACCGACCCCGAGGTGGCTCAGGTGGGCATCGGTCCCGCTCGGGCGAACGAGCTGGGGCTGGCCGTACACGTGGCCCGCTTCCCCTTCGCCGCCAATGGCAGGGCGCTCACCCTGAATGCAGGGGAGGGCACCGCAGCCCTGGTGGCAGATGCGGAGTCCGGCGCACTGCTGGGCGTCACCCTCGTAGGGCCGCATGTTGCGGATCTGATCGGCGAGGCGGCCCTGGCCCTGGAAATGGGCGCCACAGCTGAAGACCTCGCCCTGACACTGCACCCCCACCCCGGCCTGTCGGAGGTGCTGCAGGAGGGGGCGGAGGCGCTTTTGGACCGAGCCATTCACGTGCGCAAGGGGATCTGAAACGTCCGGGTTAATTAAGGAGGGGATCGCTCGATGATGACCGGTGCTGAGTACATCGAGAGCCTGCGCTCACTCAAAACGGAAGTCTACTTTATGGGCAAACGGGTGGAGTCGGTGGTGGACCACCCGGCCATGCGGCCGCACATCAACTCCGCCGCCGTCACCTACGATGTAGCCACCAACCCCGAGACCGCCCACCTGGGCAGCGCCGTCTCCCACCTGTCCGGGCGGACGATCAACCGCTGGACGCACATTCCGCAGAATCAGGACGACCTGGTGAAGAAGGCGATGATGCTGCGTGTGGCCGGGCAGATCACCGGCACCTGCTTCCAGCGCTGTGTCGGCATGGATGGGTTTATCACGACTTACAGCACCACCTACGAGATGGACCAGAAGTATGGCACGGACTATCACGAGCGTTTCAAGCGTTTCCTGATCGCGACCCAGGACAAGGATTTCATGACCGACGGCGCCATGACCGACCCCAAGGGCGATCGGTCGAAGTCCCCGAGTCAGCAGCACGACCCCGACCTGTTTGTGCGGGTGGTGGAGCAGCGGCCGGACGGCATCGTGATTCGTGGCGCCAAACTGCACCAGACTGGCGCCATCAACTCGCACCAGATCCTGGTGATGCCCGGCCAGGGGCTTCAGCCGCATGAGAAGGAGTACGCGGTAATCTGCGCCGTGCCGGCGGCCGCGCCCGGCGTCGTCTTCGTGTTCGGGCGACAGGTGAATGACTCCCGCAAGTGGGAGGGCGAGATCGACCAGGGCAACGCCACCTATGGCACGGTCGGCGGCGAGGCCATGATCATCTTCGAGGACGTCTTCGTGCCCCATGAGCGGGTCTTCATGAACGGGGAGACCGAGTTTGCCGCCATGCTGGTGGACCGGTTCGCCTCCTACCACCGGCAGAACTATGGGGCCTGCAAGTCCGGCAACCTGGACGTGCTCGTCGGTGCAACGGCCGCCCTTGCGGATATCCACGGGGTGGCCAAGGCCGGACACGTGCGCGACAAGCTGACCGAGATGGCCCACCTGGTCGAGACGATGTACAGTGGCGCGCTCGCGTGCTCGTTCAACTGCACCCACCTGGGCTGCGGCACTGCGTTCGTCGACCAGACGCTGGCCAACGTGAGCAAGTTCAACACCGCCCGCTACTACCCGGAGGTGACCCGCCTGGCCCAGGACATCGCCGGCGGCTTCATCGCCACGCTCCCTTCAGAGAAGGAACTGGAGAACCCCCGGGTGGCCAAGTACATCCACAAGTACTACCAGACGCGCCCGGACGTCCCCGCCCTCGACCGGATTCGTCTGGGGCGGCTCGTGGAGAACATGACGGGCGCCACGCCGATCATCGAGTGCATGCACGGGGCGGGTTCCCCCCAGGCGCAGAAGGTGGTGCTGCAGCGGCAGATCGACTGGTTGAAGCGGATCAAGCTGGCCCGGCGCATCGCCGGTGTGGCCAACGCAGAGGCGCCAAAGTGAACGAGGTCGTAATCCTGGGGGGCGCCCGCACCCCCTTCGGCTCGTTTGGCGGGGCGCTGAAGAGCGTGTCGGCCGTGGAGCTCGGCGTGGCAGCTGCCCGTGGTGCGCTGGAGCGGACGGGCGTGCCCGCGGCGGCCGTGGCGGATGTGGTGATCGGCAACGTGATCCACACCGCTAATGATGCGGCCTACATCTCCCGGCACATCGCCCTGGGGGCCGGGATTCCCGTGGAGACCCCCGCCCTGACGGTGAATCGCCTCTGCGGTTCCGGGCTGCAGGCGGTGATTTCCGCCGCCTATGCAATCCGGTCCGGCGAGTCGTCGGTCGCACTGGCGGGAGGCGCCGAGTCCATGAGTCAGGCGCCCTACGTGCTGCGCAACCGGTTTGGCACGGGCATCGGGACGCCCGAATTGGGCGATGCGCTGTGGGAGACCCTCAGCGATAGCTACTGCGGGTGCGGCATGGCCATCACGGCAGAAAATATTGCTGAGCGGTACGGTATCAGTCGTGAAGCGCAAGACCGCTTCGCCCTGGTCTCTCAGCAGCGTGCCGCTGCTGCCCGGGAGCGGCTGGCGACCGAGATCGTGCCCGTTGCAATTCCGGGGAAGCGCGGCGAGGTGCAGTATGTTGACCGCGATGAGCATCCCCGTCCCGACACTACGTATGAATCGTTGGCACGCCTGACCGCACGATTTAAGCAAGGCGGAACCGTCACCGCCGGAAACGCCAGCGGCATCAATGATGGCGCTGCAATGGTGTTGCTGGCCTCGGCTGAACGAGCTGCTGCGGAGGGCTGGCGGCCCCTGGGCCGCCTGGTGAGCTGGGCGGTGGCTGGGGTGGATCCGCACTACATGGGCATGGGTCCGGTACCCGCTACCCAGAAGGCCCTGGAGCGGGCTGGACTCAGTCTCGCGGAGATGGCGCTGGTCGAGTTGAACGAGGCCTTTGCCGCCCAGTACCTGGCCGTTGAGCAGGAGCTGGGCATGGACCGGCACCGCACCAATGTGAACGGCGGTGCCATCGCGCTCGGGCACCCGGTGGGCGCCAGCGGCGCACGCCTACTGGTCAGCCTTGTGATGGAATTGCACCGGACGGGGCGGCGGTATGGCCTTGCCACCCTCTGCATCGGCGGCGGGCAAGGGATCGCCGCAATTGTCGAGGCGTTCCCGCAGCCTGGGTTTACCGCGCCCGGACAGCGGCTTTCACCCGGTCAGGGAAGTCGGCGTCCATAAAGTCCACGCCCCACCCCGCAAGCGTTTTCGCCAACTCCGGGTCGTTCATGAAGCACTGGACGCCCAGCCCGTTGCCATGGGCAAGCTCGATCAAATCCGGCGTGATGAACGCCCAGTGCATGTTCAGGACATCCGCAGCCGCCGCCCGGGCGGCGCCGACCGGATCGACCAGCCGGGCGCCGAAGTTGATCGCGCCGGCCAAGTTGGGCTCCATCGCTTTCACCCGCATGATCGCTACGTGGTCAAAGGAGATGACCTCTGTCTCCTCGACGATGCCATGGTTTCGGCAGATGGCGACGACCTGCTCAGGGAGATCCCCGATCGTTTGCGGCGTCGACTTGATCTCAATGTTGAGGCGGACCTTTCCCTTCGCCCAGGCGGCCAGTTCATCCAGTGTGGGAATGCGCTCGCTGGCAAACGTGGGG